>JAIIAN010000146.1 GCA_022717655.1 Bacillota bacterium
CAAAAGAAGCAGTAGAAAAAGCAAAAGCAGTTGGTGCAAAAGGATTTAAATTAGTGGGATGTACCTGTGTAGGACAGGATTTACAGCTTCGTGGTTCTCATTATACAGAAGTATTTGATGGACATGCCGGAAATAACTATACCAGTGAAGCAGTCCTTGCGACAGGTGCAATCGATGCAGTAATTTCTGAATTTAACTGTACCCTTCCGGGAATTGAGCCAATTTGTGACAGCTTAAAAATCAAACAGATTTGTCTGGATGATGTAGCAAAAAAATCAAATGCAGAGTTAAAACCGTTTGTTTTTGAAGAACGTGAAGCACAGAGCATGGAAATCATTGATGAAATTGTAGAAGCTTACAAAGAAAGAAGAGGAAATGTAGCACTCAATCTGATGCCGGAACATGGAAATGACCATACCTTAACTGGTGTCAGTGAATTATCCTTAAAAGATTTCCTTGGTGGAAACTGGAAACCATTGATTGACTTAATCGTAGCCGGAGAAATCAAAGGAATCGCAGGCGTAGTTGGATGTTCTAATCTGACAGCAGGGGGACATGATGTGTTATCCGTCGAGCTGACCAAAGAACTCATTGCAAAAGATATTCTTGTCTTAACCGCAGGATGTTCTTCAGGTGGAATTGAAAACTGTGGTCTTATGACACCGGAAGCTGCAAAACTTGCAGGACCAAAACTGCGTGCAGTCTGCGAAAAATTAAATATTCCTCCGGTATTAAACTTTGGTCCATGTCTTGCAATCGGACGTCTGGAAATTGTGGCAACAGAACTTGCAGAGGCAATCGGCGTAGATATTCCACAGCTTCCACTGGTTCTTTCCGCAGCACAGTGGTTAGAGGAACAGGCACTGGCAGATGGCTGCTTTGGACTGGCACTTGGGCTTCCGCTTCATCTTGGACTTCCGCCATTTGTAACCGGAAGCAAAACCGTGACAAAAGTATTAACCGAAGATATGAAAGAATTAACTGGCGGACAGGTGATTATCAATGCTGACGCAAAAGAAAGTGCAGACATTTTGGAAAAAATCATAGAGGAAAAACGAAGTGCATTAAACATCTGATAAAGGAGGGAACAGAAAATGAGACGAATTATGATTGATTCAGCCAAATGTGATGGCTGTAAAAGCTGTTCTCTTGCATGTATGCAGGCGCATCGAGAAACACCAGGGACAATCTATGACTTAGATATAACAGACTGCGCAAATGAATCCAGAAATTTTATTTATAAAAATCAGAAAGGCGGATATACTCCGCTTTTCTGCAGACACTGTGATAAGCCGGAGTGTGTCATGTCCTGTATGAGCGGAGCACTCACAAAAGATGAAAAGAGTGGTCACGTACAGTACGATGAGACAAAATGTGGTTCTTGTTTTATGTGTGTGATGAACTGTCCGTATGGAGTGTTAAAACCGGATGATAAGACAGGAATGAAAATTATAAAATGTGACTTCTGTATTGGAAAAGGGGAAGAGCCAAGCTGTGTGAAAGCCTGTCCAAAAGAAGCAATCTGGGTAGAGGAGGTGTATCAGATGAAGTATGTAATAATTGGTGTTGGAGCAGCAGGAATCATGGCTGCAAAGACAATCCGAAAAGCAGATAAAGAATCGTCTCTTACCATGATTTCTCTGGATACACAGGTTCACTCAAGATGTATGCTGCATAAATATCTTTCCCATGAGAGAAATGAAAAACAGTTGAGCTTTATTCCGGAAGATTTTTTTGAAGAAAATCAGATTATCTGGAAAAAAGCACAGAGCGTAAAAGCACTTCACGTAAAAGAAAAACAGGTCGAACTCTTAGACGGAACACGAGTTGAGTATGATAAACTTTTAATTGCGACAGGTGCAAACAGCTTTATTCCGCCGGTTGGAAACTTAAGAGAGGCAAAAAATGTCTTTGGGCTTCGGCATTTAAGTGATGCACAGGCAATTAACGAATCTGCAAAAAAAGCAGAGCAGATTGTGATTATCGGTTCTGGTCTGGTTGGGCTTGACGCCGCTTATGGTCTGATGGAAACAGGCAAAAAAGTTTCGATTGTCGAGATGGCAGACCAGATTCTTCCGGTACAGCTTGACAAAACAGCAGCAAAAGAATATCAGAAGCGTTTTGAATTGGCAGGAGCGAAGTTTTATCTTGGAAGAAAAGCAGCAGAAACGAAAATGGATGAGACAGGAAAGATTACGACGGTGATTTTGGATAATGGAGAAGAGTTAAAGTCGGATTTGATTATTGTGGCAGCCGGAGTAAGAAGTGCAACAGCAGGGTTTGAGACAGAGGAAATTGTAATTGACAGAGGCATGAAAGTAGATGAGTTTATGCAGACAGGCGCAAAAGATGTCTATGCAGCAGGAGATGTAACCGGACTTTCCGGAATCTGGCCAAATGCCCAGAAACAGGGCGAGACTGCAGCACTTAATATGATGGGCGCACGTGTCCCTTATACGGACCGCTTTGCCAGTAAAAATACAATTAATTTCTTTGGATTAAATTCACTTTGCGTTGGCGAAATTGTACCAAAAGAGACAGATGTGGTGATTGCAAGAGAAGATGCTTCTAACTATAAAAGAGTCATCATCCGAGATGGAAAAGTGGCAGGTATTCTGCTTCAAGGGGATATTTCCCATGCAGGAATCTGGCAGTACCTGATTAAAAATCAAATTCCGGTAACGGGAATTGAAAAAGATATTTTTGCACTGGATTTCAGTGATTTTTATGGAATCAAAGAAAATGGAGAATATGTCTGGGATTTTTAAAAAGGGGTTGACAAAGTCTGGATTTTCTGGGTATACTTTGTTTGTCTTAAGACGGAAATTTCAGAGAGAAAAAAGCAGTGAGAGGAACAAGTAGTCACCGAGAGAATCTACAGAAAGCAGCCGGAAGATGAGAGGCGCAGAAAAACATCGGAAGATGAATACATCCTTAAGCTTTGCACCGAATGGCAGATTTGCTTAGTAGGCTGTAACGGAGTGGCACTCGTTATTGTGCTCAAGTATCGCAAAATGCTGTACTTATCGAGGCAGAAAATGTGAGTTTTCTGTAAACAAAGGTGGTAACACGAAAGTGATAGACTCTCGTCCTTTTTAGAAAGGATGAGAGTTTTTTTATTTCCAAAACAAAATGATATACTTGGAGTCTTTCTGGGTGTATGAAAAAACAAAAGGAGAAAGAACAATGAAAATCTATGAAGAATTAGTTGCCAGAGGTTTAATTGCTCAGGTGACAGATGAAGAAGAAATCAGAGAACTGGTAAACAATGGAAAAGCAACCTTTTACATTGGATTTGACCCGACCGCAGACAGCCTTCATGTTGGACATTTCATGGCACTGTGCCTGATGAAACGTCTGCAGATGGCAGGAAATAAACCGATTGCCTTAATCGGAGGCGGTACAGGTATGGTTGGAGACCCATCCGGTCGTACCGATATGCGTCAGATGATGACAGAAGAAACCATTCAGCATAACAGTGACTGCTTTAAAAAACAGATGAGCCGTTTTATTGATTTCTCAGATGACAAAGCAATGATGGTAAACAATGCAGACTGGTTAATGAAATTAAACTACGTTGAAGTATTACGAGAAGTGGGTTCCTGCTTCTCTGTCAATAACATGCTGCGTGCAGAATGTTACAAACAGCGTATGGAAAAAGGATTAAGCTTCTTAGAATTTAACTACATGATTATGCAGAGCTACGATTTCTATATGTTATACCAGAAATACGGATGTAACATGCAGTTTGGTGGAAATGACCAGTGGAGCAACATGCTTGGCGGTACAGAACTGATTCGTCGTAAATTAAATAAAAATGCCTATGCAATGACTATTAATCTGCTCTTAAACTCCGAAGGAAAGAAAATGGGAAAAACACAGTCCGGAGCAGTATGGCTTGACCCGAATAAAACTTCTCCATTTGATTTCTATCAGTACTGGAGAAATGTAAGTGACGCTGATGTATTAAAATGTCTGCGTATGCTTACCTTCCTGCCATTAGAACAGATTGATGAGATGGATAAATGGGAAGGAAGCCAGTTAAATCAGGCAAAAGAAATTTTAGCTTATGAGCTGACTGGATTAGTACATGGAGAAGAAGAAGCGAAAAAAGCACAGGAAGGTGCAAGAGCATTATTTTCCAAAGGAAATGCAGTAGATATGCCGACAACAGAAATCGAAGAAGCAGATTTAACAGAAGGAGAAGTAGATTTAATTACTCTGCTTCAGAAGAGTAATCTTGCGTCTACCCGTTCTGACGGCAGACGTGCCATCGAACAGGGTGGGGTTTCCATTGATGGTGAAAAAGTAACGGACATTAAATTCATGGTTGCAAAGGAAAACCTGGAAGGTGACGGTGTTGTTATCAAAAGAGGTAAGAAGAAATTTGCAAAAGTAATTTTAAAGTAATTTCAGTCGAACACTTATAAGACTACAAGCAGCTGTTTTTGTCTTTTCTTCAAAAGAAGAAGGACAAAAATGGTTGCATTTTATAATAGAGTGTGATAGGCTGATATCACAAAAGAACAGGCGGATTGGACAACAACATTCGCAAACAACAAAACAAATCCAAACAAATCAATAGAAATTTATTCATTTACAAAGTCAAAGATGAAATCTCATCGATTATTCACAAACAATCCTATTTATGACAAGCATGTACTTAGAAAGATTCAGAGAGTACATAAAAAATAAAAATACCTAAGACTGTCGCTATCCGCCTAAAACAGGAGGTCATTCTATGAAGAAAACAGGAATTCTATTTAACGGGCTCAAAGTGCGTCCAAAACAAAGGCAGATGTCTGAAAAAACAGAAGAAAATATCATTCGTGAAGAGACGGCTTATGGAATGAAAGAAACAGAAGTCTGTCTTGATGTGACGTATTTTCTTACCTTTGCGGTAGTCCATAATTCCGTATGTAAAGGTAAGATGAAACAGTTTTCGATTTCTGAAGTGTTACATTATCAGAAATTATTTGAAGCATCCGGATATCATGGAGAATATTTTTTATCCTGTCTCGGATATGAGGAGTATTATTATGCGCAGGTTGTGCTTGGCATGTTGTCTGAAATTCGGAAGGGAAAAAAAGAAGAGGCAAAGAAGAGTTATGAGCGTTTCAGTGAAATGGTGAAAGCAGGATGGTACGATGCCAAACAAGAACTGTTTAAGAATACAAGTGTAAACTTTCATAAAATTCAGGAATGGGCAGGTTTATATACGGAACAGCCGGCGATGGGTTTAAGTCAGCTTTGTATCATATATCTGCTGGCGGAACTTGTTCAGGTAACTATTCTTCCTGACGAAAATTCAGATTTATTGTTTCAGTGTATGTTAGATAGAAACAGAATTTGGAATAGTCCAAAAGCAGAAATTATGGAATATTCATTTCAAAATGCAAAAGCAGAACAAAAAGGCAATGAGTTTTTAAGAATTTTAAGAAAACAGATGAAGTATCCGTATCGGGCCATTACTGGATTTTTGGATGAAAAAGAAGAAGAGTTTGATTATTATCTGCAAAATCTGTTTCATTTGGGCGGAATTGACCGAAATGTAATCTGTAGTGAAAAAATTGACCAACAGACATTTGAAATCTTGACAGAACTTGGAGAGTTTGAAACTGAGCAGAGTTTAAAAGAATATGTCTATTCTCTTTATATTGTGCTGTTAAGTCAGTATCTCTCAAAATGCTTAAATTATCTGAGAATTCACAATTTAGGAGCATGGGAACATAAGATTGTGCAAATGCAGGAAAGGGAAGAAGTCCTCTTAAAAAAAATAGCAGAATTGGAAAAAAGAAGTTGACAAATGAAAAAAGGAGGACTATACTTATAACAAATTTAAGTAAATAACACTTTAAACCGCTGAACAAGAGGAGTAAATAGAAAAATCCGTTAAAGCAGAGAAATTTGTTACAGAGAGCTGTAGATGGTGGAATTACAGCAATGTGAGTTTTTATTGAATGGACTTGTGAGGGCAGCTTGAAATTTGAAAGAAAAGTAGACGCTGACGGAAAATCCCAACCGTTATCAATGGGTAGTGTATGATAGTACATGGAAAGAGTGGTTCAGAAAAATCTGAACAATTTGGGTGGTACCGCAGGAGCGAGAAATAAGAAGGCTCTTGTCCCATTAGAGGAAAGTCTAATGGGACAAGAGCCTTTTCTGATTGAATAGAGAATGTGCTCAGAAAGGATGGCAGATATGAAAATAACACCAGATTGCAACACAATATTAAAATTAGCAGAAGAATATTCCGTTGTTCCGGTCTGCAAAGAAATTTACGCAGATATCACAACACCAATTACCTTACTTAGAAAAATTTCTGCAGTTTCAAAAAGATATTATTTATTAGAAAGTATTGAAGGTGGCGAAACCTGGGGAAGATATTCCTTTCTCGGATACGACCCGATTATGCGTGTGACCTGCCGGTCAAATGAAGTGGTAGTTGAAAAAAAAGGAGAAAAGGAAACTTATCAGACTGAAAAGCCTCTGGAAGTGATTCGCAGGATTATGAAAGATTACCGTTCTCCTAAGTTAGAAGGGATGCCGCCATTTACTGGAGGATTTGTAGGGTATTTTGCTTATTCCATGATTGGATATGCAGAGCCGGTTCTAAAAATCAAAAAAGGAACATTTCCAGATTATGATGTAATGCTGTTTGATAAAGTCATTGCTTATGACCATTTAAAACAGAAAATCTGCATTATTGTAAATATGAAAACAGATGAGGTTATGGAAAATTATGGAGAGGCAACCGCTGAAATCGCAAAGATTGCAGCCATGATTAAAAATGCAGCTGTTCCGAAATTTCCAAAAGAGACAGAGAATATTCATTTTACCTGTAATGTCAGTAAAGAAGAATATTGTAATATTGTAGAAAAGACAAAAGAATACATTAAAGACGGCGATATTTTCCAGGCAGTCATTTCCAGACAGTTTACAAGTCCAATGAAGGGAAGCCTGTTAAATGCTTACCGTGTGTTAAGAACAACAAATCCATCTCCTTATATGGTATATCTGCATATTGACGAAGAAGAGCTGATGAGCAGTTCTCCAGAAACACTGGTCCGCCTGCAGGATGGAAGATTGACTACTTTTCCAGTAGCCGGTTCAAGACCAAGAGGAAAGAACAGAGAAGAAGATGAAGCCCTCGAAAAAGATTTATTATCCGATGAAAAAGAATTATCGGAACACAATATGTTAGTAGATTTGGGAAGAAATGACCTTGGAAGAATCAGTAAATTTGGTTCGGTTGATGTGACAAAATATATGATGATTCACAGATATTCCAAGATTATGCATATCTGTTCACAAGTGGAAAGTGAGATTGAATCATCGAAAGACGGATTAGATGCAATTGAAGCAGTACTTCCGGCAGGAACACTTTCCGGTGCCCCGAAGATTCGTGCCTGTGAAATTATTGAAGAGTTAGAAAGCGAAGAAAGAGGAATTTACGGTGGGGCACTTGGATATCTCGATTTTGCAGGAAATCTGGATACCTGCATTGC
>JAIIAN010000611.1 GCA_022717655.1 Bacillota bacterium
TTGTAAGAGCAGTCCCGGAACAGAACTGTCATCTACATTGGAAGAAGGGATGGTATAAGCAATGATATAATCGTTGGCAATGCAGCCAAAGGAAAGGGCTGCGGTGGCACATAAAAATAAATACCAGAGCTTTAGATTGCTCAGGCGGACCGTAATAAAATATACAATAAGGCATACGGACAGGAGTGGGAAAAAGAACAGATTTGCACCATAATTCCCGGTGGATTCAACGCAGCCTAAAATCAGACAAATTGCAGCCATAACCGGAATCAGAACAGAAAAGAGTTTCCGCAGGGGAATTGATATCCAGTCAGCAACCGGAACGATGCAGATAAAAATACCCGGGAAAATAACTCCGTAATGGGCTGCGGCAATCAGAACAGTAAAAGGATTCATGACAGACCTCCGTGTAAAAGTGACTTTGTGCGTTGGGTAAATTGCCAGGTAATATAAGTCTGCAGCAGGGTATTTGCCTGCTTTTTGTTCATGGAAAAGGATGCTCCATCATTCATCGTGCAGACTACTCCGTCCATGGAAGAGACATAGTCCAGATTTACCATAACACCACGGTTAATGGTCAGAAAACGCTCATCCTCTGAAAGCGTGCGGGTAACATCCCGAAACAGCATACGGCAGCGGATTTCTTCGCTGGTATGAATAATAAGATAGTTTGAATCTGAAATAATATATTGAATGTCCGAATAAAGAATCGGAAGCTTCGTCTTGTTGGTATTTACGGTCAGAAATAAATGGGAATCCAAAACAGGATGGACAGCCAGAAGGTCATTTAATAACGGATGGATGGCAGCTTTGGTAATCGGCTTTTGCAGATAGTCGAAAGCGTGGACATGCAAAGCTTCCACATGATATTCCGGGCTGGAGGTCAGAAAGACAATCGGTGTCTTCGATGAAATCCTGCGAAAAGAGACCGCAAGGTCAATCCCGTTTGCTTCCTTAAGATAAATATCGAATAGCACAAAATCATAGGAATTCGAGGCAGCAGACAACAAAAAAGCATCCCCTTCGGTAAAGGAATCACAGCAGACCGTTATGTTATGGCTGCCGCACCAGTCCCGGATGAGCAGCTCTGTCATATGTATTTCTTCTATATTGTCATCAACAATCGCAAACCGCAATAAGATAGCCTCCTTTCGATTTCTTGGCTTTTCAGGCATTATTAT
>JAIIAN010000612.1 GCA_022717655.1 Bacillota bacterium
TTTTAAATAAATTAGAAATTGATATAAAAAAACTTTTTGAGAAATATTTAAATGTTAATAGTTCAATAATATTTGAAGATATTTTTGAAAGAGGAATAGGTAAAGAAATAAATGATTTTTTTGAAAATGAATTAATAACTCATTATATACCTGCTTCAAGAAGTTCTATAGCATTATTAAATAATCAAAGAACAAGGCTTGATTATGATACAATAGATTTTATATTTTATCCTTTTATTATGCTTGTTGAAAAAATTGAGTTCCTATTCAAAGATGGAGTTCAACATATTATAAATAACATCAATGATGATAATAAAAAACTAATTCTCAATAAAATGAATAAAACAATAGAAAAATATATGGGAGGACAATATTTTTGTGATGATAAGTTTGGATATATAAAATTAGAAAACAGCAGCAAAAAAATACCTGTAGATAAAATATCATCTGGTCAGCAAGAAATATTGTGGCTTTTAAATGTTTTACTAGGTATAACATATATTAATAAAAAAAATCAATTTGTTATAATAGAAGAGCCTGAAGCTCATTTATATCCAAAAATGCAAAAAGAAATTATAGACTTTATTGTTAATTTTATGAATATGACTAATAGCAGTATTTTAATTACAACTCATAGCCCTTATATATTGACAAGTACTAATAATTTGCTTTATGCTGGAAAACTAAAAGAAAATTATAAAGACAATAAAGAAAAAATAAAAAAAATTGATAATATTGTAGGTGAATATGGAGCTATCAATCCTAATGAAATAAATGCTTTTAAATTATACTTAAATGATTTTAGATATACAAATCTTATTAATGAAGAACAGGAAATTAACTCTGAAGAAATAGACGATGTATCAAATACTATTAATGAAACATATACGAAACTGTTTGATATGGAATTAAATAATGAACGATAATTATGAACTATTAAAAAAAAATGTTAGAAAAACTTTATCAGATGCACAAACAAAACTTTATATAAAAGCAGAAAATGATATTTCTATTATAAAAGTTGATAATGGTATATTTAATGACAATGTAAAAAAATGTGATTACTTAGCATATAGAGAAAAAGAAGTTTCTAATTTTATAGAATTAAAAGGTGTAAAAATAGATAAAGCATATATTCAAATTATAGAAACAATAAAAAATATTTCAGACAACAATAAATT
>JAIIAN010000613.1 GCA_022717655.1 Bacillota bacterium
GGTTCTCCACCTGCACAGGCAATGTCATTGACACACATTGCAACACAGTCGATTCCTACTGTGTCGTGTTTATCCATAATAAATGCCAGTTTCAGTTTTGTTCCTACTCCATCTGTACCAGATACCAGAGTTGGTTTTTCCATGTCTTTGAATTTTTCCATAGAAAATGCTCCTGAAAATCCACCGATATTTGTCAGTACTTCCGGACGCATTGTCTTTTTGATATGCTCTTTCATTAATTCCACTGATTTGTAACCTGCTTCGATATCTACACCGGCATTCTTGTAATCCATTTTGTTATCCTCCAATTATTTGTTGTAATTTTTATATCCTACTTCCTGAAGCTTTGCATCTTTTGCAACGACCTGGTCTTTTAAGTCCTCTTTGTAGTCTTTCAGCTTCTTGAGAAGTTCAGGGTCTGAAGTTGCCAGAATCTTGGCTGCAAGGATTCCCGCATTTGCGCCTCCATTAATTGCTACTGTTGCTACTGGTATTCCTGACGGCATCTGCACAATTGAATATAAAGAATCTCTTCCTCCTAAAGATGTCGTATGCATTGGGATACCAATAACCGGCATTGGAAAGATTGCCGCACACATACCCGGAAGATGTGCTGCCATACCAGCTCCTGCAATAATCACTTTGAATCCTTTTTCCTCTGCACTTTTCGCATATTCAAAGAACACATCCGGTTCTCTGTGTGCAGAAATAATTGTCATTTCATAGTCAATCCCGAATTTTTCTAACATGTCTGCTGCTTTGCTCATAACAGGCATATCTGAGTCGCTTCCCATAACAATTCCAACTTTTGCCATGATTCAATCTCCTTCTTAAATTAATATACAAAATGTCTGGTCTTACACGGACAATTTTACATAGACTTCCAAAACTTGTCAACAGGTTTCAACAGGTTTCGTCAAGAACACGGTTCAATTCTTCCGTTCCGACAAGAGAAAATCTTCCATTTTCAATAATGGAAGCAATTTCTCTTCCCTCTTTTTCTACACGGATAAACTCAATTTCTTCATAAGGAATGGTAATATCCGTATGGCATCCAAAATAAGCCTTTCCCGCATCCTCTTTACGAAGCAGGGAAATTTCATTGTCCCTTGCAATAATCTCTTTTCCATCCGGATTATACACAGCCGTATCCTCTGACCAGCTGTAACAGGTATC
>JAIIAN010000147.1 GCA_022717655.1 Bacillota bacterium
ATAATCGTAAAACTGCGTTCTTCCCCGATAATATAACGATTTACAATCTGTCCTGCCTCATTGCTGTAAGTCACCTTTAACTTCTGCTGATGCGGATTTAAACTCCATGCCTCTGCTTTCGTTTCCGGTTCAAATGGTTCTTCACCAAATGTTTCAATCACTGCCGGACCTGCATGCGTATTGGCAAGTTCCTTTACCTGTTCATAAGCGACCTGCATCACCCGCAATTTTCTGCAGACAAATTCCTGATTAAAGAATAGCGCATTGTCTTCTTTATGGTCGTAATCATACTGGCGGTTTGGAACTGCCCCATAATAGCCAATTCTATTCTGACCATTTCGATTAACTGCATGGACTGCACTTCGATAGATAGTCGGACGAAGCCCCATCTTGGCAAACTGTCCAATTGCAGATTTTACTATTCTCTCAAATCCAAGCTGATAACGGATATTGACTGTTTTTTTCTTCGATAAATCTTTTTTACCCACTACAAATCCGATTCGATAGCCCTCACTAAAGGTTCTCGCCATTTTATCAATTTCTTCCTGTGAAAACTCACTTAAAAATTTCGCCATCTCTTCTTCATTTTGGGTGACATATTCTCCGAATTGATATAAATACCGCACATCGCTTAAATCACTGTTTTCAATAATCTTCACAGCAAAATCCAAATCCGGGTCTACTGCTTCACAGATTCTTCTTGAAACCATTTCCTCACTGTAATCACTGACATACCAGTACAATGATTCCCTGACTTCTTCTGCCGACACAGGCGATTCTTCTAACAAATTATAAATCTGTACAAACAGTTCTAAAATCACAGTCATATCAAACAGACGATTTTCATAGACAAATACAATAAGCCCTCTTATCTCAGCCTCTAAAAAGCAAATCAGCGGACCAAATTCTTTTCCTAACAGCTTCTCGGCATAAGCAGGATTTGCATAGGAAGTCTCATAGTGTTCCGGCAGAATATCCTGATACAACCGCTCATTATTTTCCCTTAATTCTTCTAAGGAAGCTGTTTTTAGCCAGCCATCCTGAATTTTTTCATGTAGTCTGATTAAGTATTCAAGAAAATCTGCTGTTTTCTTAAAATATCCTAAAAATTGTTCCGGCAGTTTCTCCTCGTCTTTTATCTCAAAAATCCGGTCCGTAACCAACGAAAAACGTTCTTCTAAATATTCTTCTCTACTCATCTTTTAAATTCCCGTTTTTTACATTTTTTTCAATAATCTGAGTCACCACTTCCATCAGCGTATCCGAACCCATCTTGGTTCTTTTTTGTCTTTCTTCTACCTGCGAACGTTTAATCTGACGCTCTCTCCAGGACTTTCCTCCTGTTTTATCATTTAACAGAATCGGCTGTAAATTGTCCATACAGCGGGCAAACTTTGCTTCCGGCGTTTCGCAGGACTCAAATTCTTCCCATAAATCTCTCATACTTTTTGCCTGGTCTTTTGGTAAAAGATTAAAAATCCGGTCTGCCGCCTTTACCTCACGTTCCCTCTGGCTTAATTTTCCTTTTTCATCATAAGCATAAGTATCCCCGGCATCAATCTCCACAATGTCATGAATCAACACCATAAGCATTGTCTTTTGTACATCTATTTTCTCTTTTGCATACTCAGACAAAAGTGCTGTCATAAGCGCCAGATGCCAGGAATGTTCTGCATCATTTTCTTTTCGGATTCCATCAGAAAGGTACGTCTGACGCCCGATAAATTTACTTTTATCTGCTTCTAAAATAAATTCAAGCTGTTTTTTCAACCGTTCTTCCATAATTTCTACCTCATCCAATTCCAATCAAAAACATCGTAATCCAAAGTACTGTTAACAGCCCGTTTGCCACTGCGCCTACTTTGCTGTACAATACATTCCTGTTTTCCTCTGAAAAACTCTTTAAGCCAAGAATAAATCCATATACAGAAAATCCGATTGCAATGAATCCTGCTGCTCCGAGATATAATCCGCCTTTTCCACCCATCATCATCGAGCAGATAGCAGAACCTACAAACAAAAGAAACGACGCAAATGCCAAAATAGAGGATAACTTTCCGCCTTTGGTATGTTTCTTTCTGGTAAACGCATATTTATATCTCTTTCTCGCCATATTTCTTCCTCCTGGTCTGGTCATCTATCAAATGGCAGACAGCAAACAGGATATACCCGACTGCCGCTCCCAGTGTATTCAAAATCAAATCATCTACATCAAAACATCCAACTTTCGTTATCAGCTGAACTACTTCCACAAACAAGCTCAAGGCAAATCCTAATAACGTAATCAAGAAAAAGCCTCTCGCCCGACGGACAATTAAAGGAAGCATAAATCCAAAGGGAACGAATCCTACCACATTTCCTAACAGATTCGTAACGACTGCAAATACTCCAAGTTGTTCTCTGTAAATCCAAAATCGTTTTATTTCCCGAAACGGAACCACATTATAATGGTATTCACGCTCTGCGAACCCTGCTCTTCCATATGATTCCGAAAAAAACAGGAAATAAATCAGTGCAGCAATATAAAGCAGAAAAGCAACCGTTCCCGCTTTCTTTATTTTATTTTTTATTTCCCTGTTCAATTTATACGCTCCTGTACTGAAATAAAGAGGGCATTTTCTTAAATATGCCCTCTCTTTCTGACACAAGGCATACTTCTGATAAGCCTGTCATGCCTTAAATTGTCAGTTCATATTTCTTTTTTATTAATCTTGCTCCATTAATAATCAGCATAGTGCCACTTACAATTCCGGTCACTAATACCACAATTCCAATTGCCAGTGTACCACCGCCTATGCCTGCCATTGTTTTATATACTTTTTCATTCATAAACTTTTGCATCCTCTTGATTCATTTGATATGGCTATTCTTATTTTCAGTCTATTTTACGCCATATTCCTCATAGTATGCGTCAATTGCGGATTTTAATGTATCATCAATTACAACTTTTCCATTACATTCTTTGTTGTAAAGACATTCCACTACTTCTTCCATCGTTACAATTGCGGCAGTATCAAAGCCATAAAGGTCTTTGACTTCATCAAGGGCACATTTTTCTCCACCCTTTCCGATTTCCATACGGTTTAAAGAAACCATCAGACCAACAATTGTCACATCTGCTGCCCCTCTTACCTTCGGTACAGTCTCTTCCATAGATTTTCCGGATGTGGTAACATCCTCAATCATAATCACACGGTCACCATCTTTCAACTGGCTTCCAAGGAATTTTCCTTTATCTGCACCGTGGTCTTTTTCTTCTTTTCTGTCAGAACAGTAACGTACTTCTTTTCCATATAATTCGCTGTATGCGATTGCAGTTACAACGCCAAGCGGAATTCCCTTGTAAGCCGGTCCAAATAATACATCAAAATCATCTCCATACGTATCATGAATGGCTTTTGCATAATATTCACCTAATTTTTTTAACTGTGAACCGGTCACATAAGCACCTGCATTCATAAAAAACGGAGATTTTCTTCCACTCTTTAAAGTAAACTCTCCAAATTTCAGTACATCACTTTCTACCATAAATTCAATGAACTCTTTCTTATATGCTTCCATTTTTACTAAAGCCTCCATTATTCTCTATCTTTTACAGGCATCTGCCTTTTTTTCTAATTGTATCATTGACATTTTAGCACACTATTTTCTGCTTGACAATTCTTTTCACTTCTTTACAAGACATCTCTTCTTAAAAAACGAAATCCCATAACACAAAATTTCGTCGTACTCTTCTTCATAATCTTTTGCATACATATGCTGTTCTATCTGATTCAGTGCCCTGTCACAGTCCTTCTCCATCTCTGATACTGATTTCGCATACTTTGCCTCAAATATGGCGACTCGTCCTTCTGCTAAATCATATACAACAATATCACTTCGTCCTTCTCCATGTTCTTTATTCGATTCTACCGTATATCCAGCGCCGGTAAAAATTCCTGCAAGAAAGGCATGATAGAAATCTTCTCTATAATCGTGATAACTAATTGTTTTTCGCAGAAGTCTGGACATTTCCTTTGTCACTTCACTGCTGTTTCCACTCCAGACTGCATCAAAAAGTGCTTTTCGATTCCAAATCTTTGCACTGTCCTGAAACCATTTTACAACAGTTGTCTCAAAAATTTCTTTGATTTCCGCATTTGGAATTGTAAGGGCAAACATCCCATCAGATAATGGCTCTGATAATTCTGTTTCCCTTACTCTTGTCAGATATCCGGTTAAATACAGCACACTCCACAGATTTTCTTCGGAAGAATGTAAATAATCATACATGAGATTTTCATCGATTCTCTCAAAAATAAAACCTCCAGAAAGCAGTGTTTCTAATTTTTTTGTAATATTCTGTCCTGCATAGTCAATAAAGGAACGAATAATACCGTTATCACTCGTATTCTTCCAGTAACTTTCCGGCTTTGCAAGCGGATTCATCTGAAGGTCACGCAGATAATTCATGACATCCCATGGACAGTACACATCCGCTTCTCCAAAATGATATCCATCGTACCATTTTTTTATTTCATCTGCATATTCTAAAGTGTCCGTCATCTTTAACAATTGTTCCACATCATCCTGCGTGAATCCAAAATATTCGTTTAATCCACAATTAGTTATGGTATCAGAGACAAAATTATTTGTTCCGGTAAAAATGCTCTCTTTTGCAATTTTCAAGCATCCGGTAATCACAGCAAATCTAAGTGCAGAATTATCTTTCAATGCCTGCATAATCCCCTTCATCAAATCAAGCATTTCCTTATAATATCCATGCATATTTGCTTTTGCTACCGGCACATCGTATTCATCAATCAGAAGAATGACTGGTTTTCCATAATAAATCTGCATCATTCGGGTTAATAACTGAAGGCTGTTTTTGATTTCCGTTTCTACAGCCTGCTTTTCAAGAATTCGTTTCAAACTTTGTTTATCATAATCCGTTATCTTAGAATTTTCCAAAAGATATTCGTGTTCCACGCAAAGTTCCTCGATTACCGAACGCAACATTTCATAAGCACTTGAAAAATTCAGCCCGTCCACACGTTTCAATGAAAGAAATAATGTAGGATACTGATTCATCCAATTTTCACAAAGACTTTTTTCCTTTGAAATTTCCAATTTTTTAAACAAATCAGAACTGTCTTTTCGGATATCAAAAAAGCTGGCAAACATGCTCATCGCAAGTGTTTTTCCAAATCGCCTCGGACGGGTAATCAACATCACTTCCACAGGATTATGTTCCAAAAGTTCTTTTATCAATCCACTTTTGTCGATGTAACAGTAATTTTCTTTACGGATTTTTTCAAAATCAGAAATCCCTACCGGAATGTTAATCTTCTTCATGTAAGCCCTCCTTTATTTTCTGACCGTTTCTATACTTGTAAAAAACTGCCCATATTTTTTTGCATTTCTTCAATATACTGATTTGTCTTTTCTATAATCCATTCTAACATTAACATCCACCTATCTGCTTCTCTTGTTCATGATATTTGTAGATAATCTTAGCACAATATCTGGTAGAACTACAATATTATTTTTTCTTGTTTGAGTCAAAATAAAAGCCCCCATACCTTTGGAAATTCCAAAAGTACGGGGGTTTATCATTTGGAGTATTTAATTCAAGATTTTATTTTTCTTCTTTTTTCTCTACTCCTGTGTCTTTTCTTCTCTTTTTGTAATAGAGAATCACTCCGGCAAATGCACCTGAAGCACTAATCAGTCCTGCCATTGGAAGAAGGAAATCGGTTTCATCTCCTGTCTTGGCACTCTTCACACTGCTGTCTGTTCCCTGTTTGCCACTTGTCTGTGCCTGACTACTTCCTGTCGTAGTTCCGGTTGTCTTATTGGTGCTTCCGCTCTGAGTACCTTTATTGGTTGTCGTACCTGTTGTTGTGTTAGAACCTTTGTTGGTTGTACCGGTTGTTGTTCCAGAGCCCTTATTATTGTTCTTATCTGTCGTTGATGTATTGTTGTCTTTGTTGTTATCCTTGTTGTCATCTTTCTTATCATCATCTTTGTTGTCTGGGTCTGGTTTATCGGTATTGTCTGCCAGTTCTTCTAAGCGTTTGATTTCTGCTTCTTTTTCCTCAAGTGCTGTCTTTGCATCTTCAATCATTGCTTTCTGGTTATCACTTAAGGCATCGTAAGCTTTTCTTGCCTCTTCTACTGCTGTCTTATCTGCCAGTTTCAAATCTTTTACTTCTGGGAGACTGTTAATCTGCTGTGCCACTTTTTCTGCTTCTTCTTCGTCGGTCAGTTCAATCGTTTCATCAATCTGTTTAATCTGATTAACGACTTTTTCAGCATTATCTCTTGCACCAGGTGTTTCATCCAAAGCTTCTAACCATTTATTCCAGGTAGAAGCATTACCACTTGATGCAAATCCGGATTCATCCTTCATGTCAGCCTGTTCTACTTTGTAGTCATCGATGTAATGCCATACGATTTCATCGTCGGTTGTCACATACCATTCATTCAGACCTCTGTCTGGGTGTACTCCATTTACCGTATACATCCATCCGGAATTTTTACCGTTGTCCATTTCCTTTAATTCATATCCGCCATAAATCTCTGGTGCGGTAATGGAACTAATGTAGTTGTTTTCGATTCCTACATAAGAAAGTCCAGCTTCCTCTAATGCAGTCTTAAACACTTCACCAACAGGTACTTCTGCCTGGTCAAAACTGTAAGTACCGGTTGCAATCCATGTGGTATACGCATGAACGGCTTCGTTGTCACTTCCCTCTTCTCCATGTTTGGTATCACCAATCAGACGGAACGTAACGACTGTCTTGTTCGGGTCTGCAGATGGGTCACTTACTTTATTTACAGTAATGGACTCATCACTGCGGTTAAAAGGTTATGACCATTTTCATCTTTCTTTACAGCTGTAAAACGATGCGTTCCTAAAGAAAGGATATTGGTTTCTAACTGAAGCTGTCCATTTTCATTGGTTATTCCAATCAGGGTGCTTCCTTCATAAATCTCTGCATCCGCAATGGCTTCTGCCTTTGCATCATTTTCGGAAACACCTGCTCCTGCTAACGTCAAGGTTAAGGTTTCTCCACGGTTGACACTCTTTGTTTCCGGTGTCAGATGTGCATCTTTCATGCCATCCCATCCAGAACTATAGAAGAATTCAATTTTATCTCCGTCAGATGCTAATGTATTGGCTGGTTCATCACATACTACACCATTTACTTTGCAAATCCAGTCCGCTTTCTTTCCGTTACTTTCTGTAATGGAATCACCGGTAAGTACAAACTTACCTCTGTAACACTCAAAACCTGCTCTGCTTGCATCTACTGCATCCAACAATGCATGAAGTACCGTGTAACCGCCATGGTTATATAAGACCTGACGACTCCCACAGGCAAGCCTGTGGGGTTCTTACTACCAAGTTTAGCTTGTAATCGTACATCATTCTCAGACTTTGGAATACAAGTGTAAGTCTATTTGA
>JAIIAN010000614.1 GCA_022717655.1 Bacillota bacterium
TCTACTCCTATATACATGTCTGTCCGTTTTGCCTCCCGAAATTTTCTTTTTTGCGATTCCGTAGGTTCCACACCTTTATACCGGCATGACCGGCCTGAGATTCTAGCCCAGAATCAGCTTCGCGGCTTCAATAGCCACGCATTCGATCAGATACCATCTGCTGTATCCGTTGATTCGATAGCAGTACAGATATCTGTCCCGGATCCGCTTCTTCGCCGCCTTCAGGTCTTTATGGTTACTGGCGCCGCCCATGTGGAAATTCGCCAGTACCTGATCCACGGTAACGATCTGTCTGCCCTGTTTCCGCATCTGGAGGAAAAATCCATAATCGTCATGAATTCCCAGCTGACGGAAAGGATATTTCTTATAGCACTCCGCTTTTACGAAAGTCGTGGGGTGGTTCCAATCTCTGGAAGTCTGGAATTTCCGGGTTCTTGCCTTTTTCACAAAGGTACTTCCATCTGCTTTGTACATCCGGATATTGGCATACATGAGGTCACATCCCGTCTTCCGGAATGTCTCTACTGCTGTCTGGACCGCCTCCGGCTCGTACCAGTCATCACTGTTGATAATACCGATAATGTCACCGGTGGCATTGCGGATGCCTTTATTCATGGCATCGTAGATACCGCTGTCCGGTTCGCTGAGGACATGATAGCGGATCCCTCTCGCCTCCAGCCGGGAACGGTAGGATTCTGCGATCTCCACGGTCCGGTCCTTACTTGCTCCGTCTATGATCCAATATTCGATGTTCGTATAGGTCTGCGCCAGTACGGATTCTATGGTATGAGCCAGTGTCTGCTCACTGTTATAGGACACCGTGATAATGCTGACCAGGGGTTCTATTTTCTCTTTCCTGCCGGCATTGCGGGCAATGGTCAGGGTGCCGAAAGCCTTCCTGTCCAGCTTCCCCGGCTTCCCCGGAAGATAAAATGCCATTCTGACGAAAGGATTCAGCCATCCGGCATGAAATATGTGTCGTCCAGAGGCCTGTGCCAGCTCGAAGACCATATCAGGGGTACTACGGTAAGCATCCTCCTGGGGCCAGAAGAGTCCGCCCTCTCCGGACTCCGCCAGTGTCCGCAGATACTCACACAAATGGTCGATCCGAAGCACACTGCGCTCATTGTGGTAAGTCGGGAACAGGGGCAGCTTCTGTGCCATTTTGACCAAT
>JAIIAN010000615.1 GCA_022717655.1 Bacillota bacterium
ACAGAAACACTCAGTCCTGTTCTTTTAAACTCATGCTTCTCCTGCGCATTATAAATGCTGTTGCTGTTTTCAATGCTGACATTCTCGCCAGTAATATTTATATCCTTACCCGCAACAACAGTACTGCCTTTAACGTTAGCAGCCTTATCTGCATCCAGGTTCACATTGCCTTTAACACTGCCAACAGTGCTTCCCACCTGCTCAGTGTTCTGGTTGGCGTACTGGTCCTTCTGCTTTTCCTTGCCAATAGTAAAGCCTAAGCCACCGCCAGCGAAAACACCGCTCTTCTTTACAGATTTAATGTATTCGCTTTCACTTGTCTGCTCCGCACTGCCGATATTCAGATTGCCGCCGGTTTTTACGCTTACATCATTATCTGCAACTACGTTGCTGCCTGTAATATTCGTATCTTTTTTACTGCTAATTGCAAGCTCTCCGGCAGAAATGCTGCTGCCGACAACAGTATTCTGCCTACTGTAATCATAAATATCGGTTGTTTTGGAAGACAAGACACCGCTAACCTTAGAATGATATTCGTGCAGGCGCTCGTGATATTCTGTTTCATTAGCAATATTTATATTATTTTCGGCAACCAGGTCGGCTTTTCCTGCTTCACTGGCTACGTTGCTGCCTTTAATATTGATATCTTTGCCGCTTGCAATGCTGATATCGTTCTTCGCTGCAATAGTAGTGCCTTTTACAGCTTCATCCACCTGCTTGTTATGGTTGTAATAGCTGCCGCCACGGTTGCCCACTTCGCTTTCTTCAGTAAATATATTGATTTAAAATTTATTCTTCGGTAAATCATACAAATATGAATTAAATCTATTTCTGCAATCAACAAATTGCAAACTGTAAAAATCATCTTTTTTTATAACAAGTAGAGAAATGCCATCCTTTTGATAAAGCATATCTTCACCATCAATTCTTTTCCAACCAGCACACTGTATATTTTCCAAAAATGCATTTTGTGGTAATAACGTAAAGTCACATTGCAATACAACATCTCCAAATAAGTACTGTTTGCTTTCTAATTTAACCACCTCTGTGTCAATTGGTAATTTTAGCTGTAATAATTCAAAATATAAATCTTCTTTCCGATTACTCCTATCATACGCTTTCATATATATATTTAAACACATCATCAGACAAGATAATATTAAATATATGCA
>JAIIAN010000616.1 GCA_022717655.1 Bacillota bacterium
GATGAACTCTGTATCAGTCAGATTCCTCAGGGACAGGAAATTCAGATTGTAATCGGGGAACATCTAAATGAAGAAAAAATCCGCAGTTACTGGGAAGTTTAACTTTCCGGTAACTGCGGGTTTTTGAATACTTAAAAAATTATCGGGTAATATAGGTCGTTAATAGCAAAAACGTATTTTTCACTCCATCAAGGTGAGAACGCTCATAGTTATGAGAAGCGTAAACTCCAGGACCAATCAGTCCATGGCGGATATCATAACCGGCATGAAGAGTTGCTTCTACATCAGAGCCGTAATGCGGATAGACATCAATCGCATAATCGAGCTGCTCTTCTTTTGCAATGTTGGAAAGTTCCGTTACCAAATCATAGTTGTAAGGACCACCGGAATCCTTTGCACAGATAGAAACCATCTGTTCAGTACAGCCAAGGTCTGCTCCAACGCATCCCATATCGACAGAAATCATTTCAGTTGTATCTTTTGGAACAAAGCTTCCGCCGTGTCCGACTTCTTCGTAGACGGTAAATAATAAAGAAACTTTTCGATGAAAAGAAAGCGATTCATCTTTTACAATCTTTGCGATTCCAAGAAGAATAGAAGCAGAAAGTTTATCATCAAGAAAACGGCTTTTGATATAACCGCTTTCGGTAATGACTGTTCGAGGGTCCATGGCGATAATATCTCCGGTTTGGATGCCAAGGGCAAGCGTTTCAGTTTTTGTAGAAACCGGTTCATCTAGTAAAATTTCCATATTTTCTTCAATGGTTTCTACTTTTTTATCGGCAACATGGGCGGATGGCTCAGTGTTTAAGACAACACCGGTGTAGACTTTGCCATCTCTTGTATGAATGGTACAGTTTTCTCCATCGGCAGTGCTCCAGACATGTCCGCCAAGTGTGGTCGGGCGAAGTCGTCCATTGTCTTTAATCGAGCGAACCATAGCACCAAGTGTGTCAACATGCGCAGCTAAAACTAGAGGTTCTCCTTCCCCTCCAAGAGTTACAAATACATTTCCTTTTCTGGATAATTCTGGTTCATATCCCATGTCCTGAAGCAGTTTCATCAGATAGTCCGTTGCATTTTTGGTATAGCCGGACGGACTTGGGATTGCAGTTAATGCTTTTAACTGTTCTGCAATAAAATCAATGTAGTGTTTCATATTT
>JAIIAN010000617.1 GCA_022717655.1 Bacillota bacterium
CCATTAGTAGCAGAGGGAGAAGAGGGTATCAACGGTCTGACTCTTTCCAACGCAATGCATTTATCCAGCTGGTTAGGACATGCAGTGGAGCTTCCATTTGATGAAGATCTGTTCTTAGAGGAACTGAATAAGCGTCGTGCAAACTCCAAGAAGAAAGAGCATGTAAAAGAGTTAGTTCTGGATACCGTGAACTCTTATGGTTCCAAGCAGAGCGTATAAGTTCAGGCATACATAGAAAGGGGATTCTATTCTTATGTGGGATAACATTGTTTTAAGCGGTTTTGCAGATGAGATCGATCCAAGCCTGGACGAGCAGATCCGTGTACTGAAAAAGCTGGGCATGAACCATATCGAGATGCGTGGCGTGAATGGCAAAGGTCTGGTGGAGTATACACTGGAAGAAGCCAAAGAGATTAAGAAAAGACTGGATGCAGAGGGCTTTGCCCTTTCTTCCGTTGGCTCTCCGATCGGTAAGATCAAAATCACTGATGATTTCGAGCCTCATATGGAATTATACAAACATACTGTAGATCTGGCACATCTGATGGAAGCCAGATATATCCGCATGTTCAGCTTCTTCATGCCAGAAGGCTGCGAGGACTACAGCCCATACAAAGATGAGGTTATGGCCCGTCTGGGTAAATTCGTAGATTATGCAAAAGCCAATGATATCATCCTTCTTCACGAGAATGAGAAAGACATCTACGGCGATGTGGCTTCCCGCTGCTTAGAGATCCAGAAGAATTTCTACTGCGATCACTTCAAGGCAGTATTTGACTTTGCAAATTTCGTACAGTGCAAGCAGGATACATTGGAAGCTTATGAGATGATGAAGCCATATGTGGAGTACATCCACATCAAAGACGCCAGATGGGATGATGCCAGCGTTGTACCTCCGGGAACCGGAGATGGTCACGTAGCTGAGATCCTGGCCAAATTCAAAGCCGCAGG
This sequence comes from Bacillota bacterium, assembly GCA_022717655.1. Taxonomy (GTDB): domain Bacteria; phylum Bacillota; class Clostridia; order Lachnospirales; family Lachnospiraceae; genus Blautia. Next base: position 952 of record JAIIAN010000617.1, read on the forward strand.
CTATCAGGGATACTTATCCTTAGAGCCACATCTGGCTGACTTTGCCGGCTTTGCTGCATTAGAGATGAACGCTTCCCAGAAAAAGAAATTAGGTGGAGAAGAAGCCTTCACTCTGGCACATGACTCCTTAGTAAAGATCATTGAGAGCCTGTAATATGGTAAGATAAAAAAAGCGTGTGAAAAATGAAAAATCATTTTTCACACGCTTTTTT
>JAIIAN010000618.1 GCA_022717655.1 Bacillota bacterium
AGTCTAGGCAGTCAAGTCACATTTTGATAGATAGGAGGGGGACTTACGAATTATTTTAAAGGCTATGACAGCTGTATTTCTAGATTGTGTTTGCATCAAGTTGCAATAAAAACTAGAAATCAAATCGGGCTGATAATCATTTATAACTAATCGATACATAGGACCAAATATAGGTCTATGTTCTTTTATTTCATAAGTATCGTAAAACAGAATTTTGCTATGGATTAATCCAATCGACTGATATGTTTAGTAAATAAAGAAAGAGGAATGTCAATGATGAAAAAAGAAATCGTATTAACAGCAGCAACGATGTTATTCAGCATGGTAGCAAGTACGACTTTTGTTTCTGCAACTGAAGTATACCCAAAGGAATATAACACAGAAGGAACGATTACATTTGAAGCAGGAGATGAGGGTGTAACTCCTCCTGTTGATCCAGAGAATCCTGATCCCAATAAACCTGTCGATCCATCAGATCCTCCAAGCCCTGGAACAGGAGGGGCATTATCGATTGATTATGGATCAAAATTCAAATTTGGGACTCAAAAAATTTCTACTGCGGATAAAACGTATTATGCAGCTGCTGATGTGATGAACGATGGGTCTAGAAAACCGACATATGTCCAAGTGACAGATAGGAGAGGTACCTTATCTGGGTGGAAATTAAGTGTCTCTCAACCAGAACAGTTTAAAACTGCCAGTGGGGATGAACTAGTTGGAGCACAGCTGAAATTTACGAAAGGGCAGGCTGTTTCTTTGGTTGATCCAACATATATGCCGCAAACGGTGAATTCTGAATTAACGTTGACACCGGGAGGAAACAATACGTTAGCAATTAATGCTAAATCAGGAACAGGTGTGGGGACTTGGGTCTATCGATTTGGTGCAAATGAAAATGAAAATCAAGATGCGGTACAGCTTTCGGTACCCGGTAAATCTGTCAAGTTAGCGCAACAATATTCCACTAAATTAGTTTGGACATTAGAAGATACACCTAACAACTAGTTTATTGAAAAGAACTGTTAAAAATAAATACGTAGTCATATTGTCTTGCGAGGTAATCGAGCAAAAATTGTCAAAGGCTAGGCTAAATTTGTTTGGATACGAATAGTTCATCTAGGAATTTAACGATCAGGAGGAAAAGATATATTGAAAAAGAGG
>JAIIAN010000619.1 GCA_022717655.1 Bacillota bacterium
GCATCCATATTATATTTAATATCCTTTTTGACGCTATTTTCTATAATACCAATTCCATATCCGCCATACACAAAAGTAGAAGCCCCAAATCCTACTTGTTCCTGATCAAAGATATATACATTACCCTTTTTATCTATAATACCACCATTACTAACAGCAAAATTTTTCCCAATCCCCAACCCTAAATATAGATACTCATAATCACCCTTCATATTCTTTAAATAATTTCTATCAATTAATGATTCACTAGTCTGTACAAAAATATTTTCTATCAAACTATGATTCGGTAATTTATACAGTACTCCATTGTCATCTGCATAATAACTCTCATTTTGATCTATTTTTATTATCTTACCAGTCAAATCATTATTTTCTATTATTCGCTTTATTTTCTCATCGCCATGAACAACACAAGTACCTGATGTCAATATTACATCCTTACCATTTAAATCAACACCCACTTTTTCTTGATAATTATTTAGTTCTGTATGTTTAGCAAGCCAAATTTCATCTTGCAAGCTATCAATAAGCTCATATTTTTCTCTAACTTTTCTCTCCTTATCTTTATTCCCATTGCAGGCAGCTAATTCCTTCTTCATATCGTCTAATTGCTTATGCGTCAAATAGTTATTCTTCGTACCGCTAGAAGCAGTAGCTGCTCCCATCTGCGCATTGTCAGCTGCAACCTGAGCTACTACGCCACCAATAAGAGCACTTGCCCATTGATGCATTGCAGGATTATCCTTGAACATATCGCTTAATTTATCCTGAATCATTTCATTAATCATAGCACCAGACGCCCCTGCCAAGAATCCACTGTTAGTAAGTTCACTCATGATACCACCCACAAGTGCATGAAGGGCGTTCTTTTCTGCACTGCCTTCTTGCCAGCCATTTTTTATAGCCAAATCGCCTACTGCTTTATAAGCAATCTCTCCAAAAAGTCCGGCCAGCTCTTGGCGTTCTTCAACCTTCGTCTTATCAAAGATTTCACCAAGCTTATTAAGGCTGTTTTTGGTATCACGATTCAGGTCTTTAAGATCCTGCTTCTGCTTCCCTTTATCCCTGATTTCAATTTCACCTTCAGAAACAGTTGCCTTGGTTACGCTTTCAGCATTATCTTTAGCACCTACACCAATGTTAGGCGTTACACCTGCATC
>JAIIAN010000620.1 GCA_022717655.1 Bacillota bacterium
TACCTATATTGAAAATAGAAGACAAAATACTACTCATAAAATTAAATTTAAAAAATTTTAATGTTTCAAGTAATGCTTTACCTCCATTATTAGCAATAGTTTTTATAATGTTTAATTTATTATTTGATGGAATATCTAATATCTTTAGCAAAAATAAATCATTAATTATTTCATCTACATCAGATTTACCAGCAACAGAAATATATAATGGTTTATTAAATTTTGATTCCTCTTCTACGTATCCTAAATAATTTTTTACATAATATGTTTTACCAGCTCCCCACTCACCTGTAAGCATTATCCCATAATCAGTATTTTTTTCAGCTAAATAATTTCTTATTGTCTTTTCTATATCTTTAAAATAATTATCATTATCAGACATTTTAATCCCCTTCTACAATCTTCACTTCCTCATCGTTTAAATTATATAATTTATACACTAAAGCATCAATCTGCTTGTCGACGGCATTAATCTGCCTGTTAATCATAGTAATGGAATTAGGATTTTTCTCAACGGACAATTTTTTGTTTAAAGCGATAATGTTGTCAACGAGCGTAACAATTTTGTCATGCATTTCCTTATCTTGTTTATTATTTAAATCTAATTTTTTTATTGGTAATAATGAAGTATATATTTTTTTAAATCTTAAATATCCTCCACTTACATGAGCCTCTTCAAACTTATTTCTAAAATAAAATGCTATTAAATTTGAATTCAATATTCCTAATAAATATAAATAATTATATTCTATTCCATCTAAAAATTGTATAGAATATAATGTATTAACAGAATAATATTTCTCATTATCAAAAATAGCATCTGGTCTTTTAGAAATATCTCTTAATAAAATTTTAGGATTTTCAAAATATTTTTCCTCACATAAATTACCATATTCTTTTTTAGATTTATCTATCAATGATTTATCATAATTAACATAAAAACCTGTCCATTCAAAACTATATCTATGCACATTTTTACCAAACAATACTTTTTTACATTTATTATTAATAGACTCATTTATTATTAATTTTTCTCTTACATTTCCTGTATGTATTGTTTCTTTTATACTTACTATATCTCCCAATTTTAAAGACATACTATCAATTTTAGCAAAAAAATCTGGAATTTTTCTTAAAATAAAATTCTTATTTTCATCATC
>JAIIAN010000148.1 GCA_022717655.1 Bacillota bacterium
AGACATCTATGACAACTGCAAACCGAATTCGTATTCAAAGTCTTGCCGAACTTGGCGATAACAATGCCAAAATCTTACTTAAAATAACCGATAATTCCGGAAAACTTTTAAGTACAATTTTAATTGGCAACAACATCGTCAATATTGGAGCATCTTCCCTTGCAACCTCTATGGCTATCCGTTTTTTTGGAAATGCAGCCGTCGGAGTCTGTACCGGACTTCTCACCCTGCTGGTTTTGCTTTTTGGTGAAATCACCCCAAAAACACTTGCTACCATTCATGCTGAAAAAATTGCACTGGTTTATGCAAAACCGATTTATGTGCTTATGATGGTTTTAACTCCGGTTATTTTTATCGTCAATCAGCTTGCACAGGGAATTCTTACCATTCTTCGAGTGGATTCCAGTAAAAAGGGAAGCACCATTACAGAACATGAACTGCGTACCATTGTAAATGTCAGTCATCAAGAGGGCGTGCTTGAAAATGAAGAACATGAAATGATTAATAATGTATTCGATTTCGGTGATTCTTTAGCACGTGATGTTATGATTCCCCGTATTGACGTCACTTTTATTGACGAGGACAGTTCTTACGAAGATTTAATTGAGTTATTCCGTGCACAAAAACACACACGTTTTCCAGTCTACAAAGAGACAACCGATCATATCGTTGGAATTGTCAACGTCAAGGATTTACTACTCTTAGACAAGCAGAAAAAATTTTGTCTGTCAAACATTATGCGAGAGCCGTATTTTACTTTTGAATACAAAAAGACTTCTGAACTGCTTATGGAAATGAAAGAAGAATCAGTTTCCTTTGCCGTTGTTTTGGATGAATATGGTGCAACTGCGGGAATTATTACTCTTGAAAATCTGTTAGAAGAAATTGTAGGCGATATTCATGATGAATATGATGATTCAGAAGAAGATGATATAACAGAAATCATTCCAGGCAGAGAATATATAGCAAAAGGTTCTGCACGTCTTGATGATTTAAGTGATTTTCTCCATGTCAACATGGATTCAGAAGATTATGATTCCATTGGTGGTTATATTATTGAACAGCTCGACCGGCTTCCAGAAACCGGAGAATCTGTCACAACCCCTGACCAGATACGTCTGGTGGTTGATAAAATCAAAAAGAACCGAATTGAAACCGTTCATCTTTATCTTCCGGAATCTTTACACAGTCAGAGTGCTTCTGACAAAAATGACAAAACTGAACATTAACACACAGAAAGAAGGATTGAAACAACTATGGGTAGTTTTTTTAACATGGACAGTCCGGTCATGCGGTTCTTATCCCGTTTATGTGACCTGATGATTTTAAATATTTTATGCCTGATTTGCTGTATTCCGATTGTTACAATTGGTGCATCCATTACCGCACTTTATTCTGTAACTTTAAAAATGGTAAAAGGCGAAGATTCCTACATTGCAAAAGGCTTTTTTAAAGGATTCCGCCAGAACTTCAAAATCTCTACGATTATCTGGCTGATTCTGCTTGTAATAGGTGCTCTGCTTGCCTTTGATTTCCGTGCAGCAAACATGCTTCCGGCAGGTTTTCAGAATATTTTCCGTGTTTTGGTCGGTGCATTTATTACCTTTTATATTTTACTGTTTTCTTATATCTTCCCATACATTGCAAGATTTGAAAACGGAATCAAAGATACGGTTAAAAATTCTGTTTTAATCAGTATTTTAAATCTGCCACGCACCCTTTTAATCGTACTTTTACCAATCGGTCTGGTTATCTTTACTTTCTTAACAAAGACAACCTTAGCTTATGGAAGCCTGTTATGGTTTTTAATGGGAGTTGCCTTTGTTGCTTATGTAAATTCCATTTCCTTCCGACTTGTATTTGCAAAATATGAACCAAATGAAGAAGAGGAAACCGAAGATGAATTTCTGTCAGAAGAATCCAAAGACGCAGAATTAGAAGAAACCCAGACACTTTCTGAACCAACCCAGAAAAATTAAATTTAAATCCAGCCATAAGAGTAAGCTCCTATGGCTGGACTTTTTCTTTTACCTCATTTAAAATTTCATGAAACTGAATTCCACAGCGTTCTACTTCTCCAAGCACCGTCTCAATCCCCTCTTTTGATAAATACCAGTTCTCGGCTGTTATCGGGCTTTCTTTTGCCGGACACACAAAAAATTCGGTTTCTGGATATAAGAGCTGATAATACAATAATGCTCTTCTTGCATGATACGGCATACAGCAGAGAATTGCTTTTTTCACTTCCATCCCTTCTCTATCCGTTACTTTTTTGGAGTAAATTGCATTTTCATACGTGTACGTTGCATTATCCTCTTTTAAGATATCTTCTTTCTTGACTCCATTTTGGATTAACACCTGTTTTAAAAATTCCCATTCCGTTTCAAATTCTCCCTGATACACCTCTTGTTTTTGCAAAACTCCTGCAAAATGACCAAGTACTACACTATAATGACCGGACGGCAGAAGCTTTCTTGCAAATCCTTCCCGATATAACTCTCCCGCACGCTCGGATGGATTTGGAAATCCATTTCCTGGAATAAAAATAATATCTACCTTTTGAGGTTTTTGGTCTATAAAAATAAAATCTGTTATCTGCTTTAAAAATTTTTCATACATCTGTCTTATCCTCTTCTAATTTCTTATCATATAGAATGCGAGTGTCAAAAATGCGTTTTATTACTTACATCCATATAGAAAAAGAAGCCGGTTTCTCCGACTTCTTAAGACTTCTATTTCATTTCATTCGTTTGCAAAAATTACATTGCAATAATAATTCCGCCATCATTTGCATACATACTGCTGACACCCGCAGTATCTAACACAACCACGTCTTTCACCGGAATACGCTCTAAAATTGCCTCTTTTACTGCCTGTGCACGTGCCGGACAGTTACAATGACTAATTCCCAACACTTTTTCTGCCGGATTTGGTGTGCGTTCTACCACATAATCAACCATTTTCATCACCGCTTTATTCATTCCCCTTGCCTGGTCAAGCTGAACAATCGTACCTTCCGGAGTAGAACCCATCACTGGTTTGATTTTTAAAGCAGTTGCCACAAATGCTTTTAAATTGCTCAATCTTCCATTTTTACGAAGTGTTTCAAGCGTTTCAAGCACAAAATACGTATTCTGTTCACTGATATAAGCATCTACTGTTTTTACTACTTCTTCAAATTCCATCCCCTGTTCTTCACACTCTTCAATTTTTAAAGCAATCAAGGTCTGTCCAACCGATGCAGAACGAGAATTAAACACATGAATTTTTTTATCCGGATGTGTTTCCTTTAATAAATTCATTCCCAGAACCGCACTGTTATAAGAACCGCTCAATTCAGAAGAAAGAGTGACCGCATATACATGTTCTGCCTCACAATCATAAGCTGACATATAACGTTCCGGTGACGGACAGGATGATTTCGGGCAGTTTGGACTCTCTGCAACTCGTTTTAAAAAATATGCCTGGTCAAAGGTATCATCATCTATAATATCTTCATCATCTACGGTCAGCGTCAATGATGCTCTTTCCACTGCCGGACTGTCTTTCCATTTTTCTACTAATTCTCCACAACTGTCTATTACAATTTTATATCTCATATTGCACCCTCTTATATGTAGTTTCTAATACTATGTTTTATAATACCATAAAACACTATACTTGAAAAGGCTTTTTCCTTAAAAAGACTTTGATTTTTTTACCGAATCGTTTATACTAGTATAACGAATATTAAATACAGCAAGAACGTCAAAATAAAAAGATGAGGTTTTTCAATGATTGCATTAACTGTACAAGATGTAAAAGATTTTATGGCACGGCTCTTAATTTCGGAAGAATTTGACTCTTTCTGGCTCTGTGAGGCCTCGATTACCACGTTTTCAACCTTTCAAATCGATGGAACTCTGCGCCCTGAATTTTTTGATACCGAAGAAGCCGAAGCCCTTACCAAAAGCGGTCGTACTCACTGCTTATGGCAGGAAGTAAAGCCCTACTGTTTTTCCATTATCAAAGGAAAAAAGACACCGCTTTCTTTTAAAATTGTATTTCAATTATCCAGACAGGCTGTCGAACAGCTTCTTTTAAAAAATGCTTCAAACTGGAGCAGTAATGATATTTACGGGCTTTATTTAAATCTTCAGTACGACGGTACTTCGCTAATCTGCACCACCGGCACTTCCATGAAAACATTTTCCATGGACAAATCACTGGATATTCTCTGGGATGAAACCGTCACCACATTTTTTAAAAAGCACCAGATTGCCATGCTTTCTGTTTAAAACATAACACCAAAACTTTCAGGAGGAACTACTTATGATACAAGATATTTACCCACATATTTACCACAATGAATATACCCCTCACGAACCAAATTCTGAGGATATTGTCCTGCATTATAAAGACAACACTGTTTTCGTTAAAAAAGACGAGGAACAAACCATTTCATTTTTGAAATTTTCTGAGGTTGTCTCCGTTTATCCAACAGCAAAGGAAACATTTATCTATCTGTTTTCTATTGATAAGGTTTCTTATTATCTTATTCCAGAACTTCCAGAAGCTCTTTTTTTAGACTACCACTTTGAAAATAATCGTCTTTTCCGTACTGCACGTCCAAAAGACCTTGCCTTTGCCGGAATCACTGGATGGCAGTTATTTACCTGGTACAGTGAACATAAATTCTGCGGAAAATGTGGTTCTCCCATGAAACCAGATAAAAAAGAACGTATGCTTCACTGCCCAAACTGCAATACAATGGAATACCCAAAAATCTGTCCGGCTGTCATCACCGCAGTACGAAATGGAAATAAACTGCTTTTATCTAAATATGCCGGTCGTGAATATGTCCACTATGCACTGATTGCCGGTTTTGCCGAAATTGGGGAAACCATTGAAGAAACGGTAAAACGTGAAGTCATGGAAGAAGTCGGATTAAAGGTTAAGAATCTGCATTTTTATAAAAGCCAGCCTTGGTCCTTTTCTGGAACACTGTTATTTGGATTTTTCTGTGATTTAGATGGAGAAGATACGATTTCTCTTGATGAAGAAGAACTTTCTATGGCAGTCTGGATGGACCGTGACAAGATTCCGGATGACCCTGAACAAATCAGCCTGACCCGTGAAATGATGACCGTCTTTAAAAACGGAGAAGATAAAAAATACTGTTAAATTTAACCGAATCAAGTAAGTCCCCTGCTTCAATTGTGAAAAACAATAGGAAGTGGATGGGGACTTGCTTGTATCAGGAGGAATCAAGCCCCTTTTGATAAACTCATGAAACAAAACTGCCCCTGAATCTTTCCACAAATTCAGGGGCAGTTCTTAATACTTTACTTTATTATTTTGTCATTTCCATCATAATTTCATTGCTTCTTGCAACAAATTTTGTCATCTCTTCCGGAGTCAGCTGTCTATGAGTAATCACAGCTAAATCATATAACTGCTCGCATACCAGTTTTGTCAAGTCTCCTTCTTTGTTTGCCATCACATACTGCACCAGTTTATTATTTAAGTTTAATACCAGTGTTTCCTGTCCGCCAAACATAGACGGATCCATGCCGTACATATTGTACATCTTCATCATTTCCTGCATACGACGGCTTTCTTCTGTAACTGTCATCATAGAAGAAACACTTTCGTTTTTCAGCTTTTCAGCTTTTACAGTCAGGTTTTCTTTTCCTAATGCTTTTTTAAAGATTTCCCTTAACTCTTTGGTCTGTTCTTCTAAGTTTCCTTCATCATCTGCTTTTACAGATTCATTGATGTCTGCATCAATACGCATGAATTTTACAGTTTCTTTTTTCTGTTCTACATGAGAGATAAATGCAGAATCAATATTGTGTTTTAAGATGAGCGCATCCTGACCCTCTTCTTTAAACATATTGATATACTGGCTCTGCTGTACCTCATCTGTTACATAGTAAACCGTTGTTTTTTCCGGTTCTTTTCCGTCTTCGGCATCTTTTTTGATTTCTTCTGCTGTTTCTGCTTTATTTTCTTCGGTTACAGTCTCAGCTTCTTCTTTTGCCTCTTCTTCTGTCTCATTTTCTTTTAAGTAATCTTCCAGAGTCAGATATTTTCCATCCAGATTCTTATACAGGATGTAATCCATCATTCTGTCTGAGAACTTCGCATCTTTTAAACAGCCAAATTTGATAAATGGATTGATATCATCCCAGTATTTTTCATAAGTTTCACGGTCTGTCTTACACATTCCGGAAAGTTTATCTGCCACTTTCTTGCTGATGTATTCCGAAATTTTCTTTACAAATCCATCATTCTGAAGCGCACTTCTTGATACATTCAGTGGTAAATCTGGGCAATCAATCACACCCTTTAACAGCATTAAGAATTCCGGAATGACTTCTTTGATATTATCTGCGATAAATACCTGATTGTTGTATAACTTAATGGTTCCTTCAATGGATTCATATTCGGTATTGATTTTCGGGAAATATAAGATACCTTTTAAGTTAAACGGATAATCCATATTTAAATGAATCCAGAATAACGGCTCTTTATAATCCATGAATACTTTACGGTAAAATTCTTTATATTCCTCTTCCGTACACTCATTTGGATGTTTCATCCACAGTGGCTGTGTATCACTTAAAGAAACTGGTCTTTTGTTAATTTTAACCTGGTCTTTTGCAGGAGAAACTTCTACAACTTCTTTTTCTCCGTTTTCATTTTCTTTCTCTTCTGTTTTTGCATCTTCATGAATGTGTTCTACAACAACATCATCTTCTCTTAAGTCTGCTTCATCAATTGTTTCATATTCCTGTGGAGCATTTGCTTTGGAAAGATAAATTTCTACCGGCATGAAAGAGCAGTATTTTTCGATGACTTCTCTTGCACGGTATTCATTTGCAAATTCAAGACTTTCTTCATTTAAATGCAGGGTAATTTCAGTACCAACCTGGGTACGACTGCTGTCCTCAAGTTCATACTCTGTACCGCCGTCACAAGACCAGTGAACTGCCTGTGCTCCTTCTTTATAAGAAAGGGTATCAATTTCAACGACATCGGCAACCATAAATGCAGAGTAGAATCCCAGACCAAAGTGTCCGATAATCTGGTCCTCATTTGTTTTATCTTTATATTTTTCAAGGAATTGGGTTGCTCCGGAAAAAGCAATCTGAGTAATGTACTCTTCTACTTCATCTGCTGTCATACCAAGACCGGTATCAATGAATTTCAAAGTTTTTTCTTCTGGATTTACAATTACCTGAATCTGGTTTTTATGATTTTCCGGAAATGAGTATTCTCCCATTACCTCTAATTTTTTTAATTTTGTAATGGCATCACATCCGTTGGAAATTAATTCACGGAAGAAAATGTCATGGTCGGAATATAACCATTTTTTAATAATTGGAAAAATATTGTCACTGTT
>JAIIAN010000621.1 GCA_022717655.1 Bacillota bacterium
GATTCAGCAGGAAATTCAGATTGAAGTCTTAAAAGACAAACCACAGATCAAGAATTATGCACAGACGGATAAACTTGGTGCTGGTAAAGTGACGCTGAAGTTTGAAGTCGAGGATTCCGACCAGGCATTCATGGAAGGAAAAGCGGTATTAACCAAAAAGGCAGATGGAACTTCCAAAGAAAAAGCGATACAGACAGGAGAAAATGCCGTTACTTTCTCAGTAGAAGAGGATGAGGAATACACGCTGGAAATTCTGGCAACTTATGATCGGGATACCAACCAGATGGAAGGTCAGGAGCCGACCGTAAACCGTGTTACAGACGAGATGCTGTACACAGAAAAAGTGTTGCTTGTGGGAGACTATCAGTTAAAAGTAAGTGATCTTGCATCGTACAAAGGAGATAAGGCAACCGGATATTTTGAGAAGAACGAACCGGTTACGATTCGATTTAAGAGCAGTAATGCGACAGAGTTTGAGCCGGAAAAGGTGACAGTATCAGGAAAAGAATATGCGGTAGAAAAAAGAGAGGACGGATATCAGGTTCAGTTAGATGGATTTGCCAAAGCAGGCAAGCAGGAGCTTGCAATGGAATCTGTGATTCTTGGCAATGGAAGAAAGCTTGAAGTCACATCCGATAACAAGCTTGCGATTGAAGTATTAAAGACGGCACCGTCCATAGAAAACGATACAGTAAAAGAAGACATCAAGAAATCCACACTGACTCTTTCATTTAACTTAAAAGATGAAGATAAGAGTGTGACATCTGCACAGTTAGAAGTGAAAAACGAGGCAGACGAAACAATCCAGCAGGAAAAACTTTCCGTTGGTGAAAACAAGATTGTGATTCCAGTGGAGGAAGGAAAAAAATATAAAGCGGATTTCACAGTCAACTATAATCGTGCGACTGATACACTGCCAAATCAAAAGGAAGATTATAGCGGTGTATTACAGCAGACAAAAGAACTGCAGCTGGTGATTGATTATCAGTGGCAGATTACAAACATTGCAACGTACAAAAATCAGACACCGAGCACAACATTTGAGAAAAAAGAAGAAATCCAGCTTGGATTTGAAAGTTCGAATGCAACAGAATTTGAACCGGAAAAGGCAGTTGTAGATGGAAAAGAATATCCGGTAACAAAAGTGGATAACAGATAT
>JAIIAN010000149.1 GCA_022717655.1 Bacillota bacterium
GAAAAATTATATTAAAAATCAGGGAATAAAATAAAACACAGCCATTCACCCACGCCTATGCAAGTATTATAGACGTGGTACTCTGGCTGATATGATAGAATTATTAAAAGCAAAAGGGGGTTTTTAGATGATTTTGGTAGGTATTATGCTGGTTACGGACCTTATCATGGTTGCAATTGTGGCAGCAGTTTATGGTGGAAAAACAAAGTATCAAAGTGGAATGATACTTGGAGTACATCTTCCAAAAGAGGTAATTTCTCATCCAGAAGTTGTAGAACTGACTCAGAAATATAAAAGAAACAGCAGATATTTTTATCTAATAAATTTAATACTTGGCTGTGCAGTCTGCCCTCTTGGTTTTTGGTATACTTCAATTTTGATGATTGCTTGGAGTATCTGGTTTTTTGAGTTTATTTTTGGTTCTATGAAAATCCTGTATTCGGCGCATAGAAAATTATATGAAATAAAAATAAAAAACGGCTGGGGTCAGAATCCGGCAGGTTTAGAAAATACTTTTGTACCAGATGAAGATTATTATTGGAGAAAAGGCTGGTATGAGAATCCGGAAGATACCCATTTCTGGGTGCAGGATCGCTATTCCAGTACCAATTACAGCCTTAATATCGGAAGAAAAGGTGGAAAAATTTTTCTGGCAGTGATTACGATTGGAATAGTATCAGTATTTCTCTGGATGTGTGTGATGTTTGTGAGGATGGATTTTACTCCGGTGCGCATGAAAATCGATGCGGAACATGTAAAAATTACTTCCGGATATACTGGGGCGGAATTTGATAAAGATGAAATAGAAGAGATAAAATTGATTGAAAAACTACCGGATGAAAAATTTGTCCGCACAAATGGCTCGGCAGATGGAAATCAGTGGCTTGGAAAATTCCGGGGAAGCAAGAGCGGAGCGTGCCGGATGTATGTCTGGTTAAAAGAAACACCAATTATCGAAATTAAGACAGATAAGTATACGATTTTTATTAACAGTAAAGAAGATAGCCAGACTGAGAAGTGGTATGAAAAGTTAAATTGAAAAAGGAGAGAGTCATAAAATGCAGCTTACTTATACACAGGAAAAGAAATTTACAAAACAGCAGGTACATGAAAAAATATTGACTCTACAATAGATGTAGAATTTAATGTTTTTGGTGAAAGGAGTCGTTAAGTCTGGAAAAGAATTTAACTTCCGGCAGTGTCTGGAAAAATATTGTGTATTTCTCACTGCCGTATCTGCTGTCCTATTTTCTTCAAACTCTTTACGGAATGGCAGATTTATTTATCATCGGTCAGTTTGATGGAACGGCTGGGACAACAGCGGTTTCCATTGGAAGTCAGGTTATGCACATGCTCACTGTTATGATAGTTGGTCTGGCAATGGGGGTAACAGTTTCCATTGGACAGGCAGTTGGTGCAAATAATAAGCAAAAAGCATCCAAAACAATTGGAAATACAGTTATCTTATTTATGATTGTTTCGATTGCACTGACTTTAGTATTAGTGTTTCTGGTAAATCCGATTGTTTCTATTATGTCAACACCACAAGAAGCAGTCGCAGGAACGAAAGTATATCTTACGATTTGTTTTATTGGAATTCCGTGTATCACTGCCTATAATATTATCAGCTCGATTTTCAGGGGACTGGGTGATTCTAAAAGTCCGATGTATTTTATTGCAGTTGCATGTGTGGCAAATATTGTTTTAGATTATGTATTTATCGGTGGAATGAACCTGGGTCCTGCGGGTGCGGCACTTGGTACTACGCTTTCCCAGGCGGTCAGTGTTATCATTGCGCTGACGGTTATCTTAAAACAAAAGACCGGAATTTTTATAAAGAAATCTGATTTTGTTCCAAATCGGGAGACAATGGGAAAGATTTTAAGAATCGGTTTTCCGATTGCCATGCAGGATGGACTGATTCAGGTTGCATTTATCATTATTACAATCATTGCGAATCGAAGAGGTTTAAGTGATGCCGCTGCAGTTGGAATTGTGGAAAAAATCATCAGCTTTTTATTCCTTGTTCCATCATCGATGCTTTCAACGGTATCCGCATTATGTGCCCAGAATATTGGTGCAAAGAAACATGAACGAGCCGACCAGACTCTTCGTTATGCGATGATGATTGCGGTTGGATTTGGCTGTACGGTTTCTGTTTTGATGCAGTTGATTGCACCGTCTGTTATTCAGTTGTTTTCAGGGGATAAAGAGGTGGTACTGCTTGGCAGTCAGTATATTCGTGGATATATCTGGGACTGTATTTTTGCCGGAGTGCATTTTAGTTTCAGCGGTTATTTCTGTGCTTATGGAAAATCAGAGATTTCGTTTGTCCATAATATCATTTCCATCTTTTTAGTACGTGTTCCAGGAGTTTATCTGATGTCAAAATTATTTCCGGCAACTTTGTTTCCGATGGGACTTGCAACAGCCTGTGGTTCTCTAGTCTCTGTTTTTATCTGCATTGGAGCATTTTTGTGGTTCAAGAAAATAAAACGGCTGGTGGCAGTACAAAATGGATAACAAGGAACTCTTTCGGATTGGTGAAGTGGATTGCGAATGTCCGCTTTACAAAAAAACCACTGCAACACAGTTTTGAACTGTTCAGCAGTGGCTTTTTTGAATTTGTTGTTATGCAATAGATTTAAGCAATAGATTTAAAAAGGACGGTTTTATATTTGTAAAGTGCTTCGTATAAAATCAGTCCAATCACACCTGCGGAAATGACTTCTCCAACTCCGACTGTCAGCATCATAAATGGAATCGGAAGTGGTACGGCATAAGCATATTTCAATACGAATGGTACGATAATGGTATTGGCAACAACTGGTGGAAGCGGAGCAAGATATTTGCTTTTATTTCTAAGCATGCGTGTGAAAATTGCTCCAATTAAAGTTGCAATGCTTCCAAAGATAATGTCCGGAAGAATCGCACCGCCTAAAATGTTTCCAAGAAGGCATCCGATAAATAAGCCTGGAATTGCCGCCGGAGTAAAGACCGGAAGGATGGTGAGGGCTTCTGCAAAACGAATCTGTACTTCGCCAAATGCGAGAGAAGCACCAAGGACAGTCAGTACGACATAGATAGCTGCAATCATGGCAGCCTGTGCTAAGAAAAGCACTTTTGAGTTTTGATTTTTCATAATATTTTTCTCCTGTAGTTTTTTTTAAAGTGTGGAAGGTCACGAACACACGATTACTAAAACCCGAAAGACCTTGGTTAACAGGGGTTTCAGCGGTTGTTAGTATAGCATGAGAAAATAAAAAAATCAAGGATTGTCCAACTTTTGTCTAAAATGGGAAATTTAAGAGAAACTTACTTGATTCGGTTAAAACTTATGGATGTGCAATGCAAATATAATGCATTGACAAAAATGGTGCAAAAGTATAATATGATGATAGAAAGGGGTGTTAACATGGCAACAACAAATTTTACAATGAGAATTGATGAGGCTGTTAAAGCACAGCTTCAGGAGTTAATGAATGACTTAGGGTTGGATATGAGTTCATATTTTACAATGGCAGCAAAACAGGCAATTAGAGAACAGAGAATTCCGTTTAGTGTTTCAAGAGAAATTCCAAATCAAGAGACACTGGAAGCATTTAAAGAAGTGGAAGAGTTGAAAAAACATCCTGAAAAAGCAAAAAGTTATAATTCTTTTTCTGAATTACTTCAAGAGGTAAAACAGGATGTATAAGATTATTGCTACCAATAAATTTAAAAAGGATTTAAAAACGATTTTAAAGAGAGGTTATAATCTCAATTTGCTTGATGAGGTCGTAACGAAATTATCAAAAGGAGAATCTCTGCCAATCAAAAATAAAGACCATTCTTTGTCTGGAAATTATGCTGGAAAGAGAGAATGTCATATTACTCCAGATTGGCTGTTAATTTATGAGACAGAGGAAGATGCTTTGTATTTGTATTTGATGCGCACAGGAACACACAGTGATTTGTTTTAAAGAATGGTGTCATAGAAATATGGCATCATTTTTTGTTTGAAATATAGAGGGATATTACCCTAAAATCTCTTTCCGATATTTCGACGGACTCATTCCATACCATTCTAAAAAGATACGATTAAAACTGCGCTGGCTGGTAAATCCGGCTTCTTCCCAAATAAGTTCCAGTGGTTTATCAGAAAGGCGCATCAGTGTAACCGCTTCTTCGAGTCTTAAGCAGTTTACATATTTTGGAAAGCTCATCTGCAGTTTGGAAGAGAATGTATGAGAGAGATAATATTTATTTACATGCAGGGCATCGGCAAGGGTATCTAAGGTAACCGGTTCGTGAAAATGAGTAGTAAGATAGCGGACTGCCTGATAAATCAATGTTTCATTTCCAATTTTTTTGGCTTTTGTAAGTGAAAGTTTTGGAAAGAGCAGGGCAAGGATTACCTGAATCCATGCAGTTCCAAGCGTCAGATTTTTTGCGCAGTCAACTTCATAGAGGCGTGAGAGTGCAAGCAGAATATCAGATGGGACTTCATCTGGAGAAAGGCAGGGATGGGATGGCACATAATTTAAAAATGAATATTGAAACTCACCAGAGAGTTCGGCATCAAAAATTAAGATATGAAGCCGGCTCTTTTTTTGCGTGAAAAATTTATGAACCTGTCCAGGAAAAATAATTGCGCAGGACCCTTTTGTCATAAGATAAGAAGTTTCTGAGACAGTGAGAGTGAGTTCTCCTTCTAAAAGATATAATACTTCAATATGTTCATGTAAATGTTCCGGAAAGGAAAGATTATTGGAACAATGAATATGTAGTTTCCCTTCTTGTTTTTCATAAAATGGTTTCATAAAAATCTCCTCTTGTATCAGTGATGTATAAAGTCTGATACGAAATTGGTTTGATGAATCAAAAATAAAAACAGCAATATTTGGCTAGTTATTCTGGTGCTTTGTCCAATATTATAAATCGTTATGTGCTATAATGCAATTATCAGAGAGAATAAAATAATAGTAATAAAATGAACTTAACGAAATTAAGTAACGAAGCAGGCGGCAGGCATTTGCCGGGCTTGTTTAACAGGAGGAATTTTCTTATGAAATATTATGTTTCTGCAAGTGCAAAAAGAAATGGTGATGGTTCAAAAGAAGCACCGTTTCAGACAATTAGCAAAGCAGCAGATGTTGCGACAGCAGGAGATGAAATCTTAGTATTTCCTGGTGTCTATCATGAATATGTCAATCCGGTAAATGGTGGAACAGAGGACGCAAGAATTGTCTATCGTTCCATTGAAAAAGGAAAAGCCGTGATTACCGGAGCGGAAGTTGTAAAAAACTGGGAGCAGACAGAAGGCGATATCTGGATGGCAAGAATCCCGAATGGTATTTTCGGAATTTATAACCCATATACTACACTGGTTCAGGGTGACTGGTACGATACCAAAATCAAACCGGTTCATACAGGAGAAGTTTATTTGAATGGAAAGGCAATGTATGAAACTCCATTTTTAGAAAAAGTAAAAGCACCGGTTGTAGATACAACTTCATGGGAGCCGGAATTTACAGTTTATACCTGGTACACCACACAGGATGAGGGTGATACTTTAATTTATGCGAACTTCCATGGCAAAAATCCAAACGAGGAAAATGTAGAAATCAATGTAAGAAGAAACTGCTTTTATCCGGACAAAACAGGGGTAAACTACATTACTCTTTCTGGGTTTGTAGTAAAACAGGCTGCAACTCAGTGGGCACCGCCAACAGCATATCAGGAAGGTATGGTTGGACCGCACTGGTCAAAGGGCTGGATTATTGAAGATTGTGAGATTTCTGATTCCAGGTGTAGTGGTATTTCTCTTGGAAAATATTTACAGCCAAACAATGAAAATAAATGGACAACCAGACATTTAAAAGACGGAACTCAGACAGAGCGTGATGCGATTTGTCAGGCTCAGTATGAAGGATGGACAAAGGAAAACATTGGTTCTCATATCATCCGCAGATGTAACATTCATGATTGTGGACAGACGGGTATTGTAGGACATCTTGGCGGAGTATTTTCTATTATTGAAGATAATCACATTCATCATATCAATAACAAACAGGACCTTGCCGGTGCAGAAATCGGTGGTATCAAGATGCATGCGGCAATTGATGTCATCATCCGCAGAAATCATTTCCATCATTGTACCAGAGGTCTGTGGTTAGACTGGCAGGCACAGGGAACTCGGGTTTCCAGAAACCTGTTCCACGACAATGTACCGCCGGTTGGAACAACTCCGGCAAATAATCTGGCACTTGGAGAGGATATCTTCATTGAAGTTTCTCATGGTCCGACACTGGTGGATAACAACCTTCTGCTTTCTAACTGTGCCTGCCGTTTAAGTACACAGGGAACAGCGTTTGTACATAATCTGATTGCTGGTTCATTTACCTGGGTTGGAGATGGAACAGACAACGGTGGAAAACGTTTTGCAACAAATCGTTATACTCCATATCATGTACCGCATCGCACAGAAATTGCAGGATTTATGACCATTCTGCATGGTGATAACCGCTTCTATAACAATATTTTTGTACAGCAGGAAATCCGTGAAGATTTGGCTGAGTATGCAAAGAAAATGAATCTGGAAAAACAGTTTACATTTGTCTGCGGAACTTCAGGATTTGACGGATATCCGACAGCAGAAAAATATTTTGCACAGTTTACCGATGAAGTCTGCCACGACAGAAGCTGTAGAGACTTATTCTACGACCATCTTCCGGTTTATACAGGTGGAAATGTATTCTTTAATGGAGCAAAAGCCTGCGACAGTGAAGTGAATTATAAAGAAGAAGCGCATCCGGTTTCTCTTAAAGTAGTAGAAAAAGAGGGTGCTTATCAGATTGAGACAAATCTGTATGAATATCTTCCAAAATTTGAAACTCCGTTTATCTCAACAGAGACATTAGGAGAGGCATTTGAGCCGGAACAGAAATTTGAAAATCCGGATGGAAGCCAGATTTTCTTTGATAAAGATTACTTTGGAACACACAGAGGAATTCATCCACTTTGCGGACCGTTTGAAAATCCGGAAAGTGCGAAAGAAATTTTAAATTAAAATCGAATCATGGAGTCTATTAGGGGTATACTTGATAGAAAGATAAAAAACAAAAAGGACCAGGATGGGGTGACTCATTTTGGTTCTTTTTTCTTTTTAGAGAAGGGTGTTATAAATTAGTGGCGAAAACCCATAGGCTTGCCTGTGGGATGAAAGCCACATATTTTTTACTTGGCTTTTGCATAGAATAGATGTATAATATACGCATGGATAAAAAGGAGGTTAAGTGCATGGGCAGACCGAAATCAAACAATGTACAAATTAACATTTCAATTCCTATGGAGTGGAAAAAAGAACTGGAAAATATTGC
>JAIIAN010000622.1 GCA_022717655.1 Bacillota bacterium
GCCCTGATGGCCAAACACGCCCTTACCAGAAATCTCCATGAGGTATCCCTGGTTCCTTATGTCCGTGACTTAGAGAAAGAGATGTTAGATAAAATCAATAACTTAGGCATCGGACCTGGCGGACTGGGCGGAAGAGTCACTGCATTTGCAGTAAACATCGAGACGTATCCGACCCATATCGCGGGACTTCCAGTGGCAGTCAATATCTGCTGTCACGTGAACCGTCACGTACATTGTGTCATTTAAGGAGGGGAGAACATGGACAGACATATTACTGCGCCGATCACTAAAGAAACGGCTAAAACACTACACGCCGGAGATTATGTATACATTACCGGAACCATCTACACCGCCAGAGACGCCGCCCACAAGCGGATGCAGGAGACGCTGCAGCGGGGCGAGGCCCTTCCACTGGAGATGAAGGAAAATGTGATCTATTACATGGGACCATCCCCAGCCAGAGAAGGCCGTCCCATCGGTTCTGCAGGTCCAACTACTGCCAGCCGTATGGACAAATACGCTCCGGAGCTTTTGGATCTGGGACTTGGCGCTATGATTGGCAAAGGAAAAAGAAGCCAGGCAGTTAAAGACGCCATTGTGAGAAATGGCTCTGTTTATTTTGCAGCAGTGGGCGGAGCAGGCGCGCTTCTTTCCAAATGTATTTTATCCAGTGAAGTGATCGCCTATGAGGATCTTGGAACCGAAGCTATCCGTAAACTGCAGGTAAAAGATTTCCCAGTGATCGTTGTGATCGATTCCGAAGGCAACAATCTCTATGAGACTGCTATTTTGGATTACAAACGGGAATCCTGATAGAAAATCGAAAATAAGAAGTAGAAGGGATACAAAAGTATGAATCGAATCGCCTATATGGTGCTGCGCCATTTACCAATCGTTCCGTACTGGTTCTGGAAGATCGACCATATGGGAAAACGGCCGGATCAGTATCCAGAGCAGGAACGGTATGACTATTTAAGAAATATCATCAAAACCATCAACAAAAATGGTCGGGTGACGGTAACGGGATATGGAGAAGAACATCTTCCTAAGAAAAATGGTTTTGTTCTGTTCCCGAATCACCAGGGATTTTTTGATATGTTGGCCATCATTGATACCTGTCCCAATCCATTGGAAGTCATTATCAAAAAAGAAGCC
>JAIIAN010000150.1 GCA_022717655.1 Bacillota bacterium
CATCCGTTTCTTCATCTATATGCGATTCATTATACAGCAAATGCAGTTCTGTTACTGCTCCGGTATTTTCATCAATCTTTTTATTAATAACAGCAAACGGCCAGCCTTTTGAAGTCAGACGAAACTCCAGCTGATAATTCGTATCTGGATAAGAAGCAAAGAATACATCTGATTTCGTTTGAATATAATCCGATACCCCTGCCAGTTCTTTTTTATATTGTAGATATTCTTCTGTCATCGGATATCCATCTTCATCGTATTTCGTCCCCTCTTCTTCATCTGAATCATCTAAAGAATGAGATTTTTCAGTCTTTTCCTGCTGATTCTGTTCTTTTTCTGTTTGTTCTTCTGCTATCTCATTTAATTCGTCTAAAGTTTTTCCATATTTCGTATTTAGTTCATTTACTTCATATTTTCCATCAAAAGAAAGAAGAAACTGCTCGTCGTTTTGTTCTTCTCCATAGATAATAATTTCAACCTGATTCTTTTTCCAAATGACATGCCAGGTATCCCGCGAAATATTTCCCCCATCATTACTTAAGGAAAATTTAACTTTGCTGATTCTTTTTTCCCCTTTTTTCAAGATAAACTGACCATCCGCAGGACCGAAAAATAATGGCTCTCCCACCGCCTGCATAGTCAAAGAATACTCTCCATCCGAAGAAACACTTGTATCTACATTCGAAACTTTAAAAACAATTAAATAATAAAAGATTCCTACAAAGCACAATACCGTAATACAAAGTCCTGCCAGAATCCCAAACAAACCTTTTATTATTGTATTATGTACTTTGATACAACCGATTACCAGACTCATTGATAGCAGAGTCAATATGAATAGAATTATCATCTTATTTTCTCCAGTGTCTTTATCACTATCTTACTATTTTTTAACCACTTTAAAAGTCATCTATTTAATCCATTCAAGGAAGTCCCCATCCAATTACAAATATCCGCTTGGCTTAATTCATCTTTTCAACTGATTCACCAATTCCAATAATTCCATTTCCCAGTCACTGATTCTGGAATACCAGATACATCCATAAGCTTCACGGATTTTAATATTTAAAGACGAGCAGATAATTACCCTCGTATCTATTCCTCTTTCTTTTAAAATTCCAAGCAATTTTTCTCCTGCTTCTAAGTCTCCTTCTTCACCTTTTCTCATCGGATAATGCATATCTGTGATAATCAAATCAAATGGATTTCCTGCTTCTTTTTCCTGAACTAATAATTCCAACCCCGCTTCCACATTATCCACCTGGGTAACATCTGTTACGCCACATCTATCATTTAACACTTTTTTGATATCATTTGCTTTATATACGTCATCTTCAAAATTTAAAATTCTCATTTGCTTATTCTCCGTTCAAAATTCTCTGATATAGTTTTCGTCCTTCCTCTCCGGCTAGCTGTTTACAGATTTCCATACGTTCTGCAATGACAGGCAACTGAATATGCGCTTTTGCATCTGCCATCTGCAGTAACATCAGATTTTGAAATGTTTCAAAACTGACCATTTTCGTATGGCGTCTTACATGCTTTAATTTTACACTGACATGGTCATCGTGATATTCCACGTAATACAACAGCTCTTTTATATCAAAACATGGAATCTCATACCCCTGTCGGTCTAATTCAGGAATTACAACATCCCTCACAATTTCCATGCTTTTTTTCGGATGTCCATAATAATGCATATCCGGGTCATCTTCACGTTTTCCACGACACTGCGATTCCGGCTTTCCAATGTCATGAAGAAGCGCAGACAGATAAAGCATATCATTCTCCATATTTCTTGGCAGATTACAGACCACATGAAGCGAATGCATCCACAAATCATACTGATGCGCTTTATTTTTCTGGTCATAATCAAACATTATTCTCACAGACGGAATCAATTTAGCAATTTCTTCTTTTTGTAGATTGATTTCTTCTGCTGTTTTGGCTGTTTTCAGCAAAAGAAGTAACTCATCTAATCCCATAAACTTCTCCTCTGACTGAATTTGGTTGGTGCCTGACACCCTCTTGTTTTCAAATTTTTCTTTTTTCTCGAAGCTCTTCCGGCATTTGTACTATAATTTTCTTAGTAATCTCATCTTCAAGATAATACTCATTTAATGTATCTTTTAAATATTTTTCTCTTTTATTCCTTGTTGCGTCTATCAACATATCTGTAAAAAAACGTTCCCAACTTACATATTTCTCACATTCTACATATTTTGATGTATTTTCTAAGATATCATCTAAATTTTCGTATTTTATAACTCCTGATTTCAATATTAAATATTCAAAAGATTCCGGAAGCCAAAGAGATATTCTGCGGTTAAACTGCGTTTCAAAATAATCAACACAATTTTCAATCAGTGCACCAAATGCCGCGCCATCTGCAATTACTAGTACATCTTTGTTATCCAACATTTTTACTGTTTTAATCAGATTGCTGTTTCCATTTGCACTTACAACATTGCTTCCAGCAAATATTTTTGAAAAAAATTGATACCCTGAATTACTATCTTCTGTTACAATATTCTGCATCCTATTATTTTGAAGTATTGGATAATTACTATAGATTTCTTTTAATTCATGATAAGATTCTTTTATATCTGTTCTTTTACCTTCTGTAACAATTTCATATATTTCATGAATACTATACGGAAGTGTTTTTAAAGGAGAACGACTGATTAAAACAAAATAGTTACCAGATTCTTTTACAAATTTTGCAAATTCTGTTCCAAAGATAAAATTATTATTTTCCTCAATAAAAATAACTGTGTTCTTCAATGGATAAAGCGCATCCTGCCAGCTTCGTCCCACTTCATCCCGAAGATATACAAAATATTCTGCATTTGTTGTAACAGAATACCCTGACTGTTTTCCTGTTCGCAAATATTCATACAATATATGAAGAAGCGTTGTCTTTCCTGTTGCACTATTTCCTTTGATAACGGTTATATTTCTTCGAATAGAAAATTCAAAAATAACCTTTTTACTCTTCACTCGAAACTCATAATTACCCTTCATCTGCCATTTCCTCTGCTTCCAACAATTCTTCTACATATTCCCGCGGATTATGCACAATTTTTCCTGTATTCATAATTTCAATTTCAAAGTTTCCTTTAAAATGCATAATATGCCTCAAGTATATAACTAAATCTTTCTGTTCTGCAATTTTCAAAATCCACTTTGCACAGTTATCTCCGCAATTTGACGCATTATATACAAAAGAATCATCTTTCAACATTAAAATAAGAACCTTTACTCCCCCAGATAATTCTTTTGGCGTAATTGCACCCAAAATAGGGCTGTCAATAATATGCGAACTAATTACGGTCGAGTTATCCACATCTAAAATCATTTCTTTAACAAAATCATCTTCAATCCATTCATCCTCATATACATTATCAAAATATGACTGAGCATCTTTCATATACTCAGTACCCGAATAATACCATATTTTTAGCATTTTTCTCTCCCATTTCATCCTTCTATTTCTTGGCATAAAACGGCAGAAATATGATTACTAGTATTTCTGCCATTTTTTATCACTTCTTTCCAGTCCATTGTACTGATTGCATTAATATATTCCTGAGAAACTTCTTTATTCGGAATTGATACCGTTTTTTCCATCCAATGATAACTCAGATATCCCAAGTGAATTAACAAAGTCAATACATCATCTTTTCCCTGAAATGTTGTCATATCATTAGAAAATGTTCCAATATTAACCGGAACAGCTTCTCCTGCCAGCATTTTTACAATATCATCTTTTAATCCCTCAAAATTCATACGAATATAAATTTTTAACGCTTCATAAGTCTCCGTCTGATTCCAGTAATTATCAAAAATTCCACTTAACATTGCATCAACTACAGATTTTGGACTGTACATTGCATAAGTAACCAGCTGATTTTCCTTCATCACAGTTAATTCATACCCATCATACCAAGCCTGTGTTTCTTCAAAACTTCTGCCATATTTTTCGCAGAGACTTCTCACTTCTTCCTCTGTAAATCCAAAAAATTCTGCCATCTCTCGTGGATTTGTCATCGAATATTCTGAAAACATATTCAATGCAGAATGAGAGCCATACTTTTTAATTGGCAAAATTCCTGTCATATAAGCAAGTGCCACATATTCCTTATCCTTCAGCCACGCTCGTAAAAAATCTAAATATCGTTTCTGCGCTTCTTTGTCATTTTGATACTCTCGGAATAAGCAATCCCACTCATCAATCAAAATCACAAAAGAATGTTTCGTACTCGCATAAATATCTTTCATTACCTGAATTAAATTTTTCTCATCTCTAAGCCGAACTTGTCCAAATGCTTCCTGTAAATCAAATATCAAATATCTGCGCAACATATCTAACATTCCTTCTACACTTGTCGTTTCACTTAAAAATTCCTGCATGTTAATCTTAATCACATCGTATTTATTTTTATGTTTCTGATAAGATTCACATTCTGCTATCTTTAAATTCTGAAATAATTCTATTGAATTCTCTTCTCGCTCATAATAAGCAGTAAGCATATCCGCAGCCATTGATTTTCCGAATCTTCTCGGACGGCTTACACAAACAAATCTCTGCATTGTTCCCACACAACGGTTCGTTACTTCTATTAAATTACTTTTATCCACAAAAATCTGAGAATTTAATGCAATTTGAAATAATCCATTTCCTGGATTTAAATAAGTTCCCATACGCCGTGCCTCCTAAATTTTTAATGTACTCTTATTATACTGCCTTTGATTTAAGCCACGCAAGAATAAACAAAATAATTCTCCATAAGACAAAACGAAAGTCTTCAAAGCAAACACTCTGAAGGCTTTCGTTTTGTCTTATGGAATCTCATCATATTCCTTAGCTGTTATTCGTATTGTTTTTTACTTTCATTTAATTTTTCAGCTGAATTTGATTGACATCTGGTTCCTTTTATTGAAAATTATAATCTATTTCTCTTCTTTTCGTTTACTATTGGTATGAATTCCTCTATTTTCATCTCCTGCTTCATTAACACCAAATTCGTAGTCATTTCCCGGCAGAATAATATTTAAGGCAATTCCTGCAATCGCTGCAATCGCAAGTGCTGTCAAAGTAATCGAAGTTCCTGCTACCGTAAAGGTAATTCCATCACTGAATCCCAGACCGCAGACAAAGATAACGCCTGCAATAATCAGGTTTCTGGATTTTGTCAGGTCTACTTTATTTTCTACGACATTACGCACACCAATTGCGGAAATCATTCCGTAAAGCATGAAGCTGACTCCACCAATAATTGCGCTTGGCATGGTACTGATGACAGCGGATACTTTTGGAATAAAGCTGACGATAATTGCAAACACGGCAGCAATACGGATAACTCTCGGGTCATAGACTTTACTTAATTCAAGTACTCCTGTATTTTCTCCATAAGTGGTATTTGCCGGACCGCCAAACAGACCGGAAACAGCTGTCGCAAGACCATCTCCAAGCAGAGTTCTGTGAAGTCCCGGTTCTGCAAGGAAATTTTCTCCTACGGTTGCGGAAATCGCTGACATATCTCCTACATGTTCCATCATAGTTGCAATGGCAATCGGTGCCATAACAAGAACCGCAGTAACATCAAATTTACAAAGCTGGAATCCCGGAAGTCCCACCCAGCTTGAACTTGCAATAGATGCAAAATTTAAAATTGCAGAACCGTCTGGATTCTTAATTCCACATGCATTCATAATCATTGCCACTGCATAGGAAATCACAACCCCCATCAGAATCGGAATGATTTTAAACATTCCTTTTCCCCAGATATTAAATACAATGATAACTGCAAGGGCAACCAGTGCAAGAAACCAGTTTGTGGATGCATTGGAAATTGCAGAGCCTGCAAGACTTAAACCGATACAGATGATAACCGGTCCGGTTACAACAGGCGGAAGATAACGCATCACACGTTTGACTCCCACGATACGGATAATCAGTGCAAATATCAGATAGAAAAGACCTGCTACTACAACTCCCCCGCAGGCATAAGCTGCTTTTTCATTTGCTCCCATAGATGCATACATTCCACTGTTTAAGTTTGCCACTGTGGAAAATCCTCCCAAAAATGCGAAGGACGAACCCAAAAATGCAGGCACTTTGAATTTGGAACACACGTGGAACAACAGCGTACCAAATCCTGCCCCAAATAATGTTACGGAAACAGTCAGACCGGTTGTAAGCGGTTCCCCACACGCCTGAACAAAATAACTGTTGACCAGAATCGGTACTAAAATTGTTGCACCAAACATGGCGAACATGTGCTGTAAGCCTAAAATCAGCATTTTAGGCACGCCAAGTTTTCTGGCGTCACGAATTGCTTCTCCTCTTTCTCCCATTTTTTCTCTCCTCTTTCGTTTTTTTTCATCTTTCATGTGCTCTCGGAATCTTTTTGAGAGTACATCTTCCCCATTATAGAGGAGAGGGTCCTGTTATGGCAAGCAAAATCAAAGAATCCTTTCAAAAATCATACAAGTTTATAATGAAAAAAACTCTTTAATCTGTCCCACAATAATCTGCATCAGTCTGGTTCTCGCTTCCACACTTGCCCATGCAATATGCGGAGTAATGATAAGCTTCCTGCTGTCTTTTATTTTTACCAATGGATTCGTTTCACTCATCGGTTCTTCACACAACACATCAAGACCTGCTGCCGCAATTTCTCCGTTCTCCAGAGCTTCACACAAATCCTGTTCTACCACAATCGGTCCACGTCCTAAATTTAAGAAAATCGCTGTCTTTTTCATTTTTGCAAATGCTGCTTTATTCATCAAATCTTTTGTATATTCATTTAACGGAGCATGGACAGAAACAATATCGGATTTGGAAAGCAGAGTATCAAAATCTACCTGTTCATATCCTTCCTGTGCGCTTCTTCCAGAAGCCGAATAATAAATCACGTGTGCACCAAATGCTTTCGCAATATCAGCAACCCGTCTTCCGATCGTTCCAAGCCCGATAATTCCCCAGGTTTTTCCGCTGATTTCATTAAAATGCTCTGCAAAATGAGTGAAAATCGTATCATTTACATATTTTTCCGTTTTGACATACTCATCATAATAACGCATTTTTTCTAATAAATAGAATAACAGCGCAAAGGTATGCTGAGTAACAGACTCTGTAGAGTATCCAGCTACATTTCTCCATGCAATTCCACGTTTCTCAAGATATTCCTTATCCAGATTATTTGTTCCGGTAGCTGTTACGCAGACCAATTTTAAATGCTCTGCACTTCCAATTGTCTCTTCATTAATCTCGATTTTGTTGATAACCA
Source organism: Bacillota bacterium (assembly GCA_022717655.1). Taxonomy (GTDB): domain Bacteria; phylum Bacillota; class Clostridia; order Lachnospirales; family Lachnospiraceae; genus Blautia. The sequence goes on from JAIIAN010000150.1 coordinate 7,296, forward strand.
GCACATCCGCATCTTTTGCACGCTCCGGCACTTCTTCTGATGTGGAAAATCCATATT
>JAIIAN010000623.1 GCA_022717655.1 Bacillota bacterium
GCTTTTTCAAATAATTCATCTCGCTTATATTTTGACTCAATAAACTTATTGACACCGTCTTTTGCTACAAGAAACAAATCCGTCGCTTCCAACTGCTTTACTGCTCTGGTCAAGGTCATTGCTGTAAATGGAAGCACTTTTCCAGCTTCTGAAATATACAATCGCTTTTTCTTACTGTACAGATAAAATAAAAATAACTGCTGCGTGGAATAAACAAACTTTCCTGTCAACTTTGGCGATTCTTTCTCATCTGTAAGCATCGTTCCAATAAAAGGAAGAAATATCTGCTTATCAGTAATAAACGGTATATTATTTTCTATAAGACTTTTTCTTCGATAATTAGATACTGTCGCAAGTTCAAAGACGACTGGCACATTATCTATTTGCTGTATTTTTGCAATTTGTTTTTTTAATGCCGGAAGTGTGGCAAGTTCTTCTATTGGATCAAGCATTATACAACGTCTGTTTCCAATATATGCTGTTTGAAAATCATAACTTCCTGCGATGTAAACTGGCAAAGAATCCTGATGATTCCATGCTTCACATTTTATAGAAATCCCGAATACGCTGGTAAGCATATTTCTCATTCTCCTTTTTAACTCAATTTATTTCATTTTAACTTAACCAATGTTAAAAGTCAAGTTTTTGAGTTATTTCGAAATTATGCAGACGGTCTGCTCAAACTTCTTTCATAAGCAGATTTCTGAGAAATGCTTCCAGATACTCTGTGGTTTCGTTAATACCTTTTTGCAAGATTGTTTCCTCCTTATATCCCGATTTGTGTTTCTGTTTGTTTTAAAAATGGGCAACTCCGATTGGAATTGCCCACTCATTGTACTAATTATGCGATTTTTTCTTACTTGCACCGATTTCTGCATCAATTAATATAAGTTTGATGTAAATCGCTGTTTTTAGTTTTTTATCAAATGAAGTACGTCCCATCTATTTTGTAAAACGGTACATCTTTACATCACGTCGACTGACGTCTCCGTGTGTTTTTCGCCTTATGTCGGTGTTCGCAAGCGCACACCACCGCAAGGCTCAGTTTTCCCATCTTAATAGAGTTTTGCACCTGCCGGGATTCTGTCATTTACCATCAGAAGGTTCAGTCCTTCGTGACCGTCTTCCTCATGTACTGCTGAAATCAGCATA
>JAIIAN010000624.1 GCA_022717655.1 Bacillota bacterium
ATGCGCCGGGATTTAGTTCATATACCAGGCATCGTCTTTTCAAAAAACTCCTCCCACACAGCATTTAGTCGCGATGTGCGACACGGCGTTGTAGATGCGGGAACCGTTATGTATTGGGCACTTCAGGTCATCTATTTTCTCGGATTCAAAAAAATTTACATCGCTGGGCTCGATATGAATAATTTCAACCAGCCTCGTTTCTATGAGAATTTCAATACAATGCTACCCTCGTTTCTCGAGGAAAAAGTAAAGAACACCGTGTTCCCTGCGATGGAACTGGCAAGTCATATTTTCAAAAAGGATGAGATTACAGTTATCAATCTTTCTCCGCAAAGCGCTTTGCCTGACTCTATTTTCCCCAGAAAGGATTTTGCTGATGTCTTCAACTAATCTACAACGCTATCTGTTCTATCCTTTTATGCTCTTTATGTTTTTGAGCATGATTTTTTGCGGGGTATCACGGGTAAACATCTTCTTTCATATCGCACTTGCCCTTTTTATTATCGCCATGCTCGTCAACACCGAAGTAAGAACGCGCTTCGTTAACGATTGCGACTTCCTTCCTGCGCTGGGCTTCACCGGTGCGTTTCTACTTTACTTTGCTTTGTCTAATCTTTGGGCAGAGTCTTCTCATCTCAGCTCATCGTTAAGCCACGCGTTTTATATCTTTATATTTTTATGTCTGTATCGTCAGTCTGAACTGCAGGACAGGAAAAAATATATCATTGGTGCAGCGTATATAGGCATCGTGGCACTCACCATATTGACCCTGATTTATGTCAATAAAGAGCGTATGTTCCAAAACAGACTGTCATTGGCGTTTCCTTTCTCCCCCGACAACGTGATCGACCTGGGTGGCTATATGGCGCTGGGTATTTTGTTAAGCGCCATACTGGTGCGTGAAACGCGTAATATGTGGTTTTATGCTCCCGTGCCGCTGTTGCTGGTATGCCTAATCCTGACGCAAAGCCGCGGGCCGCTTCTTGCATTGATTGTCGGTGCTATCGTGGCATTTATCTGTAAACCGAAGTGGAATATCAAACTACTTGCCGGCTCACTTATCTTTTTGGCCATCGTCTTAGCCGGTCTATATCTTAGCGGTTCTCTTGATGTCTTTATTTACCGGCTGGAACAATCTTCACGTGCAGGC
>JAIIAN010000625.1 GCA_022717655.1 Bacillota bacterium
CTTGTATCCCGTACATTCCAGCATCCATGTTAGGCTTAAACGGCAACGTTTGTTCTCTCACTGCAGTTTTAGCTGCCATAGTAAAAAAAGTTGTCATATCCATTCCCAGATTAGACAAGAGTTCCTGCAACTGTTCTTTTATGGTTACATCAATTTCTATGGTGACATTCGTTTTTGCCATACTTTCTCCTTATCCAAAAACAAACACTTTCGTGAAACAAAGAGGATTTCCATCAACACTATTCTTATAACAGAAGGAAATCCTTTTTTGCTTATATGATACCTTCTTTTTCCATTTTTTCAAACTCTTCTTTTGTTAATTGTGGTTGGCCGGTGATCTCACGCATAGAATTTACTTCCATAAATTTCCCGAAATCAAAATCATAAGTACGCTGTTCAAAATTGCAAAAACTATTATTAGATTTTTCCACCGCCTTGTCTGCATACAGACGCTCTTCTTGAGCCATAGCAGCATCCGGATGCTTATATTTCCACACTGATTGCACAATATAGAAAAACGGTTTCTCGGCTTCTTGGATCGTGCCTTGATGAGCCATACGCTCACAAATTATCACGATATCCTTATATGTAAGCAAATCAAAACACTGTTTGATTTCTGCCGTCGAAATTTTCTCTCGTTCGATCCAAAAGAACTCTCGTTTCAGTCGCATCACCTGCATACACACAATTTTAAATTCCTTCAATACAGTTGGATCCAACCGTCTGACATACTCTTCTGTTCTTCCGATAATATCAAATCGCTGATCTTTGTATCGACTCAAATGCCTATCGATCCGGGCATCTCGCTGCTCCGGTGTTTCCGTATTCAGATCCACCGCTGGAAGCTTTTTCTTCTTCCGCCCATATTTGTGCTGCTCTTCTTTTTCGCTTACCTGCTTACACAACTCCTCCAAAATCGGAGAATTCAATGTATACATTGACAAAATCATCAGGCATTCATCGAGGCCGTGACAGTTTAAAAACTTTCGACACGTTTTCTTCAGCATATCTGGCAACCGATCCGGATGTTTCGTAATAAACGGCATTTGCTCATCAAAAAATTCCTCCAAATCCGGTACGCTGAATCTAAAAGACGTTCCCCAAGCATAGATTTCAATAAGTTCTTTCGCAAGCGCAGACCCAGAAG
>JAIIAN010000626.1 GCA_022717655.1 Bacillota bacterium
GAATGATGACGTAGATGTTGTATTCTGCGTTCCGGCAATCGACATCATTCCGGCAATCGAGGCTGCAAAGGGAAGCAACATTCAGATCGGCGCTGAGAATATGTACTTCGAGGAGAAAGGTGCTTACACAGGCGAGATCTCTCCAAACATGTTAGTAGATGCTGGCGTGAAATATGTAATTCTTGGACATTCTGAGAGAAGAGAGTACTTCGCTGAGACTGACGAGACTGTAAACAAGAAAGTCCTGAAAGCATTTGAGCATGGCTTAACACCAATCATCTGCTGTGGCGAGACTCTGACTCAGAGAGAGCAGGGCATCACTCTTGACTGGATCCGTCAGCAGATCAAGATCGCATTCCAGAACGTAACTGCAGAGCAGGCTAAGACTGCTGTGATCGCATATGAGCCAATCTGGGCAATCGGAACTGGCAAGACTGCTACTTCTGATCAGGCTGAGGAAGTATGCGGCGCAATCCGTGCTTGCATCGCTGAGGTATATGACGAGGCAACTGCAGCAGAGATCCGTATCCAGTACGGTGGTTCTGTTAACGCAGGCAACGCAGCAGAGCTGTTTGCAAAACCTGATATCGATGGCGGTCTGGTAGGCGGCGCATCCTTAAAGCCAGATTTTGGTAAGATCGTTAACTACAAATAAGTGATTACGATAGTATTGGAGATTTGATTATGAGTAAAAGACCAACCGTATTAATGATCCTTGATGGATATGGTCTGAATGACAGATGTGACCACAACGCAGTCTGCGAAGGAAAGACTCCGGTGATGGATCAGTTGATGAGCCAGTGTCCATTTGTAAGGGGCAATGCCAGCGGTTTATTTGTAGGACTTCCGGACGGCCAGATGGGTAACTCCGAGGTTGGACATATGAACATGGGCGCAGGCCGTGTCATTTACCAGGAGCTGACTAAGATCACCAAATCCATCCAGGATGGAGATTTCTTCCAGAACCAGGAATTCTTAGCAGCTGTTGAGAACTGCAAGAAGCATGATTCTGCCCTTCATCTGTTCGGCCTGGTATCTACTGGCGGTGTTCACAGCCATTTGACCCATATCTATGGTCTTCTGGAACTGGCTAAGAGAAATGGCCTTGAGAAGGTGTATGTACACTGCTTCTTAGAT
>JAIIAN010000151.1 GCA_022717655.1 Bacillota bacterium
ATGTGATTCTGGAGATCATTCACAAGCATAAGGACTATCTTACTTCTCTGGAAGCCGCACTCGCAGATGTTAAAGACCAGACAGCATAACAACAGGCACATGGTATGCTGTTCACGGAAGTCCAAAGGAGCGTGCGTTTGAACAAAAAGAAAAAGTCCACAAACATTTCCCCTTACCCCGATGAAGTCATTGACCGTCTGGCGCGGGCATTTTACCCGGCTATCCTTGCCTGTTGGAACAGTGAGGAAGGCCAAAGAGAATTTGCCGCGTGGCAGGCAGAACAGGCTCATCACGCAAACAAAAAAGAAATCCAGGAAGTTCCCGCTGGGGAACTCCCTGGTGTACATATCACTATTGTCTATGGCTTTTGGCAGGGTGCGTCCTATTCAGGGGCGAACCCTGTTTTTGTTTTGCCTTTAATCTTCTAACCCATGGCTTCTGGCCGCATTCTTCAAATATTCCTCTGGATTACCGTTCAGAATCAAGTCTGCATAACTCAGCAGATTATTGTAAATAAGATAATCCAACTCTGACCTCTGTGCCATGGTTACATCCAGCGCATCCTCGACGCCGGTGCAGTCAATGAAAACTTTTCTCTTATCCCTGAGCATTAGTTCTGCACCCCGTACCCTTCTCCTATCGAGAAAAAGTTCGGGTTTTCTTAGTCAAGTGTTGTTCAACGTTAAGTCAAAACATCTATATAAAACGAAGTAATCCTCTCTATTCGGCATGTCCATCACAACGAGGAACCATCCCACATGAAGACTGTCAGCAACATTTTCAACACTCTGACTGTAAAAGTCTGGGACCATTTCCCTTCTATCAAACAAAACTGCCATGCCCTAAATGCTGAGCATGGCAGCTTCTTTTTAACCTTTACACAGAGTTCGTTGGTAATCCTTGATTGTCTGTTTGAGTGTGTCCATTAAGTCCTTTACGGATTTTTGATTGCCAAGTTCCTTATAGAGGGTACGAAGTTTTTCAACTTTAGAATCGTGGTCAAATGCTCTATCAATCGTTTCCAGGCATTTTTTCAGATACTCATGAACATAGTATACAACAATTCCATTCATGGAACTGCTTAGAAGTTCCTCAAAATTATTTACTACGCCAGACCTACCGCGAAGAGTTTGCAACAACTCTTTAAATTCCCCATCTGGAAGACCTGAAACTTCTTCAGGCAGAACACTGAGAACCGCAAGAACCCGGTCACGATACCGTCCGGATACAAGATCGTGCTCTTTTTCGTCTTTGAAGATGTTCAAATATTCGTTTGGGGAAAGACCTAAAAGTCGGATGGCTTGTAAATCGGCAAATGTTTCACGGAAGACATCTTCAATCGGATCGATTTGTTTCGGAAACTTCCTCTCGTCATTTCCTTTCGTGTAACAGTTATAGTCATCCTCTACAATTTTAGTGTAAATATGATATCCTTCTTGCCGGGCAAAATGTCGAACAGTTGCTCCAAACAAAACATTCTCACCTAATTCGGATGCTAGAACTGTCTCCACGATTTCAGGATCTGCAATCAAGTCCCAAAACACTTGGTACACTGCATTCAATATTTTTCGGTCTTTCGAAACCTTCCGAATGGCTTTTTCAGCCAATGTATAAACTTCTTGCAAATAAAACGCCGGACTGCCATGGACCATTTCTTCCCAGCGATCCTTCATGTCTCGACAAGTCTCTTGATAAACGCGGTCTGCCAAATCAGCTAGTTTTTCCCATGTTCCCTCGCACTTGATTCCGATTTGAGGGGTCCTTGTATCTAAATTGCGCGCATTACAAATCCGAAGGTTAAAAGAGCGAATCAAATCATCCAGCACCATCCAAAGGAAATTCTGAATGCAAGCCTTCAAGATATAGTCCAGCCGAATTTCACGCATACGATTTTCAGAGCCAACATAATGGGAAAGTTCATGCGCTAGATAGAATGTAGTAAGCTGAAGCGTGTAAATTGAAGTTTCACCAATTGAAATCGACAGCAGCTGATTTCCTTCTGTGAGACGCTGCTCTGCCAGTGAAATCACCTCCAACTCCTTAACAAAAGAAGGGGCAATCATAAAACCATAGAAATTATTGGTATCGTCTTGCAGTGCATCCAGAATTTGATGTGCTACCGCTGTATAATAAGCCATCAATTTAGGCGGCATGGAAAAAGCCGTCGTCCGGAACGGAGGCGTTTGTATAAACTGTCGAGAACTGCGGTTCATGCTATCCATAAGAATGGATACGTTTTGGAACAAGTCCATAAAATTACGTTCCGCTTCTCTTCGAAAAACGCGCCTCTGATTGATATCATAATCATGGATACCAGGGGTTCCAATTTTTTTCCATAGATCGGTAGAATAATGCAAAAAGTCCTGATACAAGGGAACAAGGCAAAGTCCAAGTTCCTGTGTCAAGTCATTTTCCAAAAAGGAAATGGCCTGCTGAACTCCAGTTTTCAGCCACGTGAGCCATACATCGTCTGCTGTGATTCCAAATTCATAGCGGGTGTCCTCGTAGGCCGCACAAAATTTTTCATATGCCGTCTTCATACTATCTCGAAGTGCACTTTGTATATGTGTGCCGTTCCAGACGATGCTGCCCAGTTCGGGAAGGGACTCTTCCGGTGGGATGCGAATCGAAAGAGTGCTTGTTGTATACCAAATTGGTGACACCAAATCCGCAGCTTTCTTGTCCATCTCCTGTGATGTAGAGCGGATAAGTTCTTGTACCGCCTTGATCCATTCTAATGTAGCATTCGGCTGAAAAAAACCGATATCATGGCGCCCCAAAATATAGTTCACTTCGGTGGACGGACTATCCTTTAACAATCTCTGTCGAAACTCTTCCATCACAGAGGTATTCGCCACACCCATTCGGAGATATGCACCGAAGACTTCGGGGGTTGTCATCGCATTTGAAGATGTTTGAAAGCTTTCGGGAAAACTGTACAACGTAATAGAATCCGATATCCACGCAGAAGAATCATTCCCGCCATAGTCTACTTTCAACAATTTATGTACATACTCAGAAAAAGAACTTCCCTTGTGGAAAATCACTAAATCATTGTAATCAAACGTAAAATAGACGAGTGTTTGAGCATCGAAAATCGAATGAATCCGTGCCTCAACAGTGGAAAGGTCCGCATGAGGGCCGAGGTTTAACAGTGTCATAAAGAACACAGGCTGCGTCTGGTCACTCCAAAAACGTTCGGCATATGCCTGCTCCGTATCAGAAAAATTGGCGAAGGCAAGAATTTCCTGCCGTGGAGGTTTGCTATCACGGGAAAGCTTTAAACTATGCTGATATGCCTGCGCAAGCGGAGACTCCGTCAACAAATCAGATTGAATAGGGGAATCCAGAACGACCTGTTCTACACAGATTTGGTCGTAATGCGACATAGATAAGCCGCAGTTACCACAATTCGAAATTGGAAAATCCAGTGGCCTTAAGTCCACATCCCGACTATACAAAAAAACTGCTCGAACATCCAATATCTGCGGATTAGAAGGTATGCACATTCTAAAACCTCCTTGAATAAAAGGCCGCTCTATCCCCTTGTAAGGAAAAAGCGGCCTAGCATCTTTTTATTTCTCAGTCGACACAAACCAGCGAGCCGTGTCGGGAACATACAACGTATTTCCATCTTCCAGCTTAGCGCCGGAAGGGTTTCCGCGAGACCCTTTAGGGGGTTCCGGAACTCTGTATGAAATACTGCGATACTCGGGATCTCTGCGAAAAATACGCTCATATCCCGAAATTTTAAGTTGCATAATAAAGTACCCTCCCGTGGATCCTCCCCAGTATTCATAAACAACATCTATTGTTATAAAACCTGTTCAAATCCATAACCAACGATTCATAGCGTATACTTATATTAGTATATGCATTTATATTACCATGGATGTTTGCGTTTTTCAAGATTTTTCTGTAAATAATCTTTATCAAAAATTTCACGGAATCCGAGTCCGAATGTGCCGTTTTGCAGTTGCTTTCTCAAAATAAAGGCTGCTTCCTCCATCCTCTGAAAAAACGATTGCCGCAACATGCTCCGTTGCGCATTGTACATGGAAGTCTGCACAAAAGGCATCCAAGCTATTATGACGAGCTCCACGTGACATGTCGCCCTCTTTCCATGCACTGCCATCCAAAATAACGCCAATCGAGTTGATTTTTCCGGTTCTAACATCCACCACGATTGCACCGTCCATATTAGCATGTGAAGCAACTGATCTGCCACGAATCCCATAACCTCGATCGAGCTGTTTGAGTTTTTGAATACGTTCCTCTGCGTAAGAGCCTTTTTTCAGATTTAAAAAAACGACAGCAGCACCATGTCCTGCACTATTGATTTTTTCCAGCAGATTAAAAATTTTTGCTTCGACACGCTCTTTAATAGAAAAGATGTCACATACCGTCTGCAATTGGCCCGGCCACTTTTCCAATACAAGTTCCGGGAGCATGCGGTTCATGCGAAATAATTGCTTGTTGCCCAGGCAAACAATGAATTGCCGCGGAGCAACGATTTTTACTTTCCAGCTGCCGAGGTCTTTGGCATCTGTATAACCTTGACAGATAAACTCTCCTTCTGGGTCATACACATCTTTTTTGCGGCAGAACGCCAGCACGCTCTTTTCGCTGCTGCCTGCCATCAATTTTCGAATGCGGCGCAACTCATCGGTGCAAAAAAAGATAGGCTGAGCAGGTTCGATTTGCGTTGTCACGCGAGACGCCTGTGTTTCTTCCAAAAACAAAAGAGAGCCCCTACACTTCGCACCTTCATATTTTAGAAGGCTCAAATCATCTAGTAATCCTAAATCGATCTGCGTCTTTTCCGTGAATTTGTCAGAAAACTTCTTACACAAAGCATCCCGCACCACAATCACATCACGGTCACTTTCAAAGTTCTCATCATAATAAACGCCCTCCCAAAGTTCTTTCAAATAATCAAACAGCAGATGCACCATTTGCCGTGTAAGATAGTTTACATCCGCCTCTGTGCGAATTCCTACATAATATGTAGGACCCGGTTTATAATTCTGATCTTTTGTTCCGGGATTACGAAGTGAACAATATGTCCCATCGAAATATTCTGTACAATAACCGACCGATGGTTGTTTATTACAAAAGAAAAACAAATCCGCATTCTCATTGCCGCTGATCACGCTACCGAGTTTTTGAGTTACACGAGTAGCAAAAGACTCATAATCTGCTCGATTCATCTTCTTACGCACGCTTTCTTCTAAGTGTTAAAATCTCTTGTTTTTATGCAATTTTGAAAAAGGCAATACTCTCAATTTTTACACATTTTAACATATTTCTTTACGCAAAGGAAGTACTTTTGCGCAAATTATTTGGATTTTTGTGTTGAAGAAAGCTTTTATCAAGCAGCGAATTGTTAAGCGGATAAGGCAACTCCGAATGATCAGCTCCGATACCCCACCTTCAGTCTGCCTTCTATAGAATAATCCACCTGACTTTCAACTTCGTTGGCGCCAATGAGGCAATTGAGATACTACCGCACGGTCGCTTTGGAAAGGCCGGTATCGTCCACGATTTGTTCCGCCGTGCGGTGTGCGTTTGCATTTTTGCGCAGGTCGGCCCGGATGTGGTCAAGAGTCTGTCGCCGGACGTCCTTTTCCAGTTCGGTCGTGTGGCTTTCCGGGTTTGAGTGGAGAGCGCGAACCATCTCGTCAATGTCGGCTTACGTAAATTCGAGTTCACTCTCAATGGCCTTGAGGCACGCCAGTACTTTATCCAATACTTCCTCGAATCGCTCATAGCGGAACGGTTTGATGAGATAACCAACCGCACCCAGCCGCAGTGCATCCTGCCCGTTGTGGAAGATGGCGGCTATCCACTGCACCCTGAGCATTGGGGCGAATTTGTCGTTGGCAGTCACTACTATACAGTCAATTTACACAATTATAGTTTTCAACATTTGCCTGCCCACCTCTTTTTGACAAAGTTCACGATGAATGAATTTTCCTCGTTGAGATTGGATTCTGCGGTCCGCCACAATCTGCTGAATGAACGCAAATCGAAAACGTGGCCGTTCCCTTAGTTGGGATACTGCCTTTCTCCGACTGTGGTGATTTGTTTTTTGATCACGCCGTGGAAATTTTCCTCGATGAACAGCCCTACCTGTTTGAGCGGTTCAGACTTATTACGCCATCAAAATCACTGCCGGTGTTCATCACACTATGGGCTGTGTGACCATCAGCAGCGATACCAATCTCGTGGCAGGCCCCTCAAGGGGCCTTTGTTTACGCCTTGGTTTCCTTGCTACCCATAAATGGGTTCACGAATTCCTTAAGGCTCAGCAGATCGGCAATCTAGTTCTGTTTCAGCTGATTTTTAATGTGTTCCTGAATTTACTTTTTGTTCTTTCCTACTGTATCCACGAAGCATCCTCTGGCTCAGAAATGCCGATTTCCATACTTGTACTTTAAATTTACACGTCTATCGAAAATCATAAGACTGCTCTTTCCCTTAAGATATCCCATAACGTAAGAAATGCTGTACTTCGGAGAAAAATTTATCAGCATGTGGATATGGTCAGGGCAGGCTTCTGCTTCAATGATTTCAATACCCTTTTGCTCGCACAACTGACGGAGTATCTGGCCTATATCCTTTTTGAACTGATCGTAAATTACCATTCTCCGATATTTCGGTGCAAACACCACATGATATTGACATCTCCATGTCGTATAGCTTAAACTATCTACGTCTTTGTTATCTTTCATTTCAAAGATAAACCGCTCTGTTCTTAGAATGTGGTTGGCAAACCCACACTCTGTTCTACAGAGAGGTTTCTTCTTGTTAGGGCTAAAGCCGTTTTTATTCCACCAGCATAGCTGGTGGTTTTCTTTTGCTCAAGCACTCAATCAAAAAGGGATGCCGTTCGTCACTTGACGAAACGGCATCCCTTTTCTTAATCTTCCAATCCATGGCTCCCAGCCACATTCTTCAAATATTCCTCCGGGTTGCCATTCAAAATCAAATCTGCATAGCCCAGCGGGTCGTTATAGATGAGATAGTCTAACTCTGACCTCTGCGCCATGGTCACATCCAAAGCATCCTCGACTCCGATGCAATTGATGGAAATCCTTCTCCCATCCCGGAGCAGCAGCTCCACACACCCGGTGTCCATGTTGAAATGGCAGGCTCTTTCATCGTACTTCATGTTCGTGTCCTTTCTGCCTTACGGCACCTTTACAGTTGTGACCTTTGTGATACGGTCTTTCTTCTGATAAGGTTTCGGACACACAGC
>JAIIAN010000627.1 GCA_022717655.1 Bacillota bacterium
AACATTAGCGACAGTAGCGCTTGTAGGTTGTGTAGGTTTAATAACATTAAGAAGATTTAAGTAAATTAAATTTGATAGAAGTTCCCTATATTAAATAGAGAACTTCTATACTTTTTATAATTAATTATCAACTAAGGAGTATCAAAGGGTAACCAAAATGCTTTCTCATAGAGATACCTTATATATTTATGGAACAGTCGTAAGAGTATAAAAAAATAATTTCCGAGTATTAGGAAATTATTTTTTTATTATCTCTTCTAATTCTTGCCAATAATATTTAGCTTTATCTAAATAATTATTTTTAATCAAATTAAAATCTAATCCACTTCTTTGATAATCTTTTATGTTAGCTTTATAACTCGCCACTAAATACCATTGTAATGATTGATAAACTTTCCAACCATATAATCTTATATAATGTTCTTTAGTTGGATTGTCAATGTAAACCGTTAATAATTTAAGTGCTTGATCAAAAACATTATTACCAAAACAGCAGATATCATAGATAAAATCGTTTTGAGCACTAAATTCCCAATCAAGTAAATATAGTTGTTGATTAGTTACTAACCAATTACTAATTTGACTATCACCGTGTGTTGGATAATTAACAAAGTTAATTAAAAAATTATTAAATAATTGTAACCAATTATTTTTAATTTCAAAATAATCTTGATCAATATTATTAACTAACAGTTCATAATTATCTAGACGTTGTAGATGATTATAACTGTTAAATGTTAAATTTGATTGATGTAATTTTTTTAAAGTATCACTTACTAGTTGATAGTTAATTGGTTCTTCTAACATACAACCATCAACATATTCACTCAACTTAACACCATTATCAACATTAAAATAAAGTACTTTACTATTAATGTTTAACGGAGTTATTTGTTGAAGAACATTTTGTTCATCAACAAAATTAGTAAATGGTTTTCCACTTTCATATGGGACACGAAACGTAAAAAAATTTTCTTCATCAGTTACTAAAAAAGTTTGATTACTCATTCCACCTGAAAATTTTTTTACAATTTTTAATTTAGGATCAATTTGGTGTAAAATTGACTCACAATTTTTTTTTTCTTTTTGCATGTATTTTTCTCCACATTTAAAATAATTATTATATAATAATT
>JAIIAN010000628.1 GCA_022717655.1 Bacillota bacterium
CATTTGTAATGGCGGGACAGCGCTGCTTTCGCAAAGATAAAGTCTAATTTGGCCAGTAACTGCTGGTTTAATAAAATCGACTCCGTATATGGAGCAGTCTGGTTGCTCAGATCCGCTAACACGGCCTCGATCTCTTTCTTTTCCTGGATCTCCAGTTCCCGCAGCTGGTTATTTAACTGGATCACCGCCATCGGCTCAATGAACAGAGTTGATCCGGTAGAGGACTGGTCGTGCACCATACCCGGTACCTGGCTTTTATACTCGGATTTGACCGGAAGGCAGTACCGTCCGTCACGCATGGTGATGACTGCGTCCTGCAGGTAGGTACGGTTGGAGTTTAAGATGGCATTTAACTGGGAATGCACCTTGTCATTGATGGCCTTCATGGAACGGCGCACCTTGTGAAGTCCCGGACTTGCCTCGTCGCTGATCTCGTCCTCAGAGAGGATACAACGCTTGATCTCATTATTTAACGGAGTCAGTGGTTCCAGAAGACGGAACATTTCTTCCAGGGAATCCTCATATTCGTCATCGTCCTCGTGACGGCCATAAGCCTTGGCTCTGGCGGCGATGGTCAGCATGGAGCTGATGGCTAACAGTTCCGTAATATTTAAAGAACTGCCGATCTCCAGACGTTTCAAAGAACCGCCCACGTCTTTTAAACCTGTAAAGGAAATGCTTCCTTTCTGGCGGACTCTGGTCAGAGCGTCGGAAGTCTCCTTCTGCATCTGACGGATTTCGTGGACGTCGATGGACGGAACTAAGTTCCGGCATAAATCCCGGCCCAGAGGAGAGGACGCATAGGTCTCTAACTGGGCGATGATCTTGTTATATTCCAATGTTTTTAATGATTTTGTGTTCATAATTAAATCCTCGATTTTGTTTCAATCCTTGTTGCGTGATGCGCGTGCTGGCACGCGGCAGTCAGCCAGTGACACAGGAATACGGACTGACTATGGATTCATTATAGCATAAGTAAGTAGTGGAAAGATACCCATTTTTCAGATGTGTTGTATTTGAGAAAGTACAGATTTTTATATTGACATTAATTTAACAATATGCTAAGCTAGCCATCGCCTTAAAAAGATTTTTGTTTTAGAGGAGAGAAAATTATGAGAAAAACTGGTAAAAA
>JAIIAN010000629.1 GCA_022717655.1 Bacillota bacterium
GGTCATGTATGGACCAGAATAGCATTGTTCATTAAAATCATCCAGGTACTCATACCCCTGCAATTGCCCGTTCTTCACATAGGCAACAGCCTTACGGCCATTTACAACTGCACGGGTTGCAAGGAGCACCCGCTTTCCTTGCGACGTATAAATTCCACATTTTGAAATCAATATCCTCATCTCCCATCTTGTACCTTAAACACTGACTTCTCTATTCCATCGATTCGCGGAATGCAAAATTCATCTTTCACACATCGGTTCACCGGGTCGATTAAAATAAAGGAAAAATAATCCCTTATTTTGCAGCCAGCATAATACTCTCTCGCCTGTTCAATCATAGCTACATGGTTTACTACTACTGAAACCTTAATGCCATGCTCACGAGGACTCTCCATATATGCCATCGCAAATAGCTGATTCATCTTGCTAATCGTACCTCTGCCAATTCCTGCCGTATAAGACTTGCACTCAAACAGCCATGTATCAATGCCTTCTTCCAAAAGAGCATTTGTCCGAATTGCGAAATCAGCCATATAATGTTTGGTTCTTGGCCAGATCATATTTTCGTAGGAAACCAGTTCTACAAAATAGCCGTTCATAAGGAATGCGTTCTGCAGCGTTTCCCTGTAATTTTGCTCTAACATATATCCGGTAAGCGTCTTCGCTGCATTCCGTAAGAACGTATTTGATGAATTGGGATCTGGCTCAATATTCTGCTCTTCTGCGATATCTGCCAAGCCAAAAACAATCTGAGATGGAGATACAACGGCTCCTTCTGTTCCAGCAGGAACAAGTTTCACCATTCCGTTGGCCGCCAGCAGTTTCTCCAGTGTGACCCCACTGTTCGGATCTGCAGCCTTTGATATCGCCACCAGCACCTCATCAGAACAAGCCGTTGTGTTCTTCATATTGATAATACGGGAAATCGTCGACGTATTTACCCCGCACTCATTCGCAAAGTCATTCATCGACCGTTCTCCCTTTGCACTCAGAACCAACTGACTCAGCACTTCCAGATCAGCCTTTCCCGTCCGAATGTAATCAGGAAAAAGATTTGTTATCTTCTTTCTTCCCATCGGTGTCACACCTCCTCTGTTTATATAGTAGCACTGCATTGCATACTTGTCAATAT
>JAIIAN010000152.1 GCA_022717655.1 Bacillota bacterium
TTCATATTTGCCGCCATCCATATTTTTACGAACAAACGGCACTCCTTTTCTCACATAAAACACATTCTCTTCAATCAAAGCATCCGGATTCTCGGAAGGACTAATGGTGCCTCCTAAATCGTCAAAGCTTTCATTTTTGCGGAAGGTATTATGAATTGCCTCCTGCAAGCAGAACATCACGCAGCCGCCTTCATTTTGTCTACTGTAATTATATTCATAGACTGTGCCATCCCCTGAATCTGCATCGTATGCCATGCCATCCTGGTTCAGTCTTGTGTCAGCGACTTCGTTATAACGAAAGAGTGCATCTTTGCACTTCCAAGGCCAGATTCCTGCTGCTACCTTTCCTGCCTTATCTCCCGGCTTGCAATAAATCCGATCATTCATCTCACACGCAATCGAATCTGCCATATTATGCTCTACCAGCGGACGCAGCGCATACATCGCTGTAATTCCGTCTCCATTCAAACTTACTTTAGGTTCTCTCAAACCCATACACCCATTTGCCTCGTAAAAACAATACTAAAAAGATTACTGAACTAATACTCCAAGTCAACGGATATGCCCAGAAAATCACTCGAATATCTGGAATCAAACGAACTGTGACTGTAATATAACTAACACGGAACAAGCACCAGACGCACAGCATTACCAGCATCGGCACGGATGCATTTCCGGAGCTGCGAAGCACTGCTGCGATACAATGAGAAAATGCCAACAAACAATAAAACAATGCAATGGTACGAGACTGCATCACACCATAATGAATCACATTTGGATCTCTGTTAAATGCCGCGATCAGTACCGGTGCTGCCGCATAAATGATTACACCAATCAGTTCTGCAATCGCATCAGATAAATCAACGGATGACGGCTATCTCCTACCGATTGCAGGATTCCGACAAAAATATTGTACATGACAATACCGATAGAACCTGCAAAATAGATTTAAAAGTATACCGTAGATTCCGGAAGTACTTCCGCTGGTGTCCCCATTAAGACTAAAATTTTCGGTGCAAAAATCATGCCTATTACTGTCAGTGCAATCCCCGATACCAACCCAAACGCTACGGTTGTATGGACTGCTTTTTACAGACAGTCTTGCTTTTTTGCACCATAATATCTGGCAATCACAACACCGGCTCCCATCGAGATACCATTAATAAAACTTACCATCAAAAAAATCAGATTTCCCGAAGAGCTGACTGCCGCCAGCGCATTGCTCCCCAGAAAATTTCCCACGATCAGCGAGTCGGCTGTATTATACAGCTGCTGAAATAAGTTTCCCAAAAATAGTGGGATTGCAAATAAAATAATTTTCCTGGAGATGCTGCCCTCCGTCATTCTTGTTTTGCTTTCTGCACTTATAAAAATCCCCCTAATTTTTATAAATTTTCAGTGAACAAAAAGAGTCTTTCCTAATTCTTATATTTCTCTACCGTTACTCATTCTCCACCACAATCTGGCACGCTTTCATCGCCTCCAGTGCTCTTTTATGGCTTTCAGGAGAGACTCCGGCGCAGCAGGCCGCATCCACAATGACCGGAACTTCCGGGAAAAATGCCTTTAAAACCATCGCATTGGAAATCACACAAATATCCGTGCAAAGTCCCACCAAAGTAATACTTTCTAACGGTTCGCTTCCTACAAGCTCCTCAATAATTCCCGGCAGCTTTTTACTTCCAAATGTAAGCTTGTCGATTGGCGCTGTCTTAAGCAGCTTAGCCACTTCTGCTTGAATCTGCCATCCTTCGGTGTCTTTGATACAGTGCTTCACTGGAAGGCTCTTTCCTTCTTGAGTTTCCATATAGTTTTCAAAATGGGTATCTCGTGTTGCAAGCACAGTGCCATCAAATTTCTTTATCTTGTTTATCACGGGTTCTATAATCTGGAGAGCTTCTTTTGTTCCAAGTGCACCATCAATGAAATCATTTTGGACATCTACCACTACTAATATTTTCATACTGTTTTCTTTCTCCACTTTGGCTTATTTACCTTGCAAACGCAAACCTTATTATCCTAAGTATAGTCTGTTTTCGTAATTATATCAAATGAATTCAGAATCACATCAAAGCAAAATAATATAACGCAAAAAGAGGTGCCGCTTTTTGCGAGCACCTCAAACTTTATCTCATAAAAAAGATTCTGTTTTTTGATTTATTGGCTTAATTTCAGCTCTCTTTTTTCTAATAAAAAGAACCGATAAAATCAGAACTACCGGAAAGACGCAGGCAGCCAGCATGCCGGCTTTCAAGTTATCATTTGCATTCTGAGTCACAACTCCAATCACACCAGGCCCGATGGAGCCACCCAAATCACCTGCCATCGCAAGTAATGCAAACATAGCAGTTCCTCCAAGCGGAATTTTACCGGAAGTAATACTAATTGTTCCCGGCCACATAATTCCGACTGAAAAGCCACATACGATACAACCTGCAAGATTTAAAATCGGAAATGGACCTAATGCTGCAAGCAAATAGCAAACAAGACAAAGCACTCCTGAACCAATCATAAATTTTATCAGATCTAATTTTTCACCGTATTTTCCATAAAATGAACGACTAATTCCCATCATGACTGCAAACAGACACGGTCCTACAATATCTCCAAGAC
This sequence comes from Bacillota bacterium, assembly GCA_022717655.1. Lineage (GTDB taxonomy): Bacteria > Bacillota > Clostridia > Lachnospirales > Lachnospiraceae > Blautia. The sequence continues at coordinate 2,614 of JAIIAN010000152.1, forward strand.
TCTTTGGAATATTAAGTGCGGATTCTGCATAAGCAGATGCCCACTGTGCCATAGAAATTTCACTTGCTCCAGCACAAACCATAAGAATAATTGCGATCCAAAAAATAGGGATTTGGAACAATTGGCTGATACTCATACCTTCTCCTTCTTCCGTCAAAGATTCAATCGGACAAGAAAGAAAATTAAAGATATTATACAATGGAAGTACTGCCCAAATACATGCAAGAATTTTCCAATTTTCAATTCCGAAAATTGCAAAAAATAAAGTAGAGAGCAAGATTACTCCAACAGAACCCCAACAATAAAATGAGTGCAAAAGACTCATAACACTCTCTTTATTATCAAATGGACATGCTTCTACAATTGGACTACCAAGTACTTCAATAAGCCCACTTCCAATTGCATAAATCATAACACTGATTAAAATTCCAACATAAGGAGAAGGCAGCAGCTCCGGTAAAACAGCCAGCCCAATCAACCCTGCTCCGGACAATACTTCAGATGCAACAACACTTCTGCGATATCCAATTTTATCTACATACTTTGCACAAAACAAATCCACAAGCAACTGTGTAAAAAAGAACACGGTTGAAATAAAAGCAATCTTACCAAGTGAAATCTGATAAGTCCTGTGAAACATCAAAAACAACAGCGGCACAAAGTTTGCAGTGATTGCCTGAGTGATGAATCCTAAGTAGCAGGCAATTAATGTTTTTCTATACTTGCTTTTCATTAAAAAATTTCCTTTCTGCTTATTTTTTATTCTACGTTCTTTTTCGCAAAAACATCTACTGTATAATAACGCAAGTTCACTCTTTTTTCACTGGAATATATCGGATATTTATTGTATAATATCGTAAATTTAAAAATTATGGAGAAGAAATACGGAGAAAAAACATGGATTATAACACCTACTACAATAAAATTTTGACCAAAGACTTTCTTTAGAAGAGATTGCCGAACAGGCCATGGTAAGCAAAAGCACGGCGTTAAACTTGTTTCACAGATATCTTCATGATACACCGGTGCATTATTTGCTAAAATATCGATTGCAGGAAGCAGCAATTCTTTTGACTACAACAAAGAAAAAAGTAATTGTTATCGCTGAAAACGTTGGATTTGAAACGGTTGATTATTTTTGTAAGCAATTTAAAAAATATTATGGAGTGACACCTACTGAATATCGAATTCAAAAAACAGCTACTCTATAATGCTGTAGCTACACGAACTTTAGAATTTGAACTTTTTTGTTTCAAAACCGAATAAAAAGCATAATCTCCGAGTAGAAAGCTATCGGCTGCTTCCTGAAAATAATACAGAAAGCAGCCGATTATTTTTTATCTGTACGAAGAAGGTGTTTTACCGGTCTTCTTTTTGAAACAAGAACTAAAGTAATATTGGTTTGAATAGCCTACTTTCGCACTTATCTCTTTCAATGGAAGACTGGTATTTTTTAATAAACTACACGCCGCTTCAATCCGAATATCTGTAATTACATCCGAAATATTTTGCTGACGCTGCTTTTTAAATAGCGCACTAAGGTGCGCCGGACTAATATGTACATTTTCCGCAATTTCGTTCAAGCATAATGTATTATCCTGATAATGCTGCTGTATATACTCCAGCGTTGCAGCACAAACATGCTCTTGATGACTTTTCGTTGAAAGGTTCATTTCATCAGAGATGGTTTGACATAAGTGAAACAGCCATTGGAAGATTTCTGCACTTGTTGAGAAAGAATCCAATTGCTGATAGGTCTTAATAATGTCTTTTTCCATATCATTGATGTTAAGCCCCATATCGCAAAGAAATTTCAGTAAATGCCCCAAAAGCTGATAGACACGCAAAAAGATAAATTGTTTATTTTTGTAACTTTGCGTCAATTCTTCTGAAAATGAAAGAATCCATTTTTTTACTCCATCCAAATCATTTTTACACAACAGCTGAATTAGTTCTTCATTTCCGGAAACCTCATATAACTCTACAGCATAATCTTTGTCTACTGTATCACTGATTGTAAAGATATCTTTCTGAGGAAAGAAAAAACGGTATTCCAGTGACTTCAAGGCATTTGAATATGAAGACGACAATGACCATAAGTATTTAACAATACTGCCAATTCCAATATTCACTTCAAAAAGATGATGCTTATACAGCTGTATTAATTCTGTCAACAATTCATAGGACGTACTGTAGAAGTATTTTCGATTTGAATAATTATGTCCTAGCAACAACACGATTTCATCAAAGGTTGACAAAATATGCACCAAAGCAAAGTTTTTATTGAAAAGTTCGCTTATTGTATCTGACATGCTCATTAACTTTATATGATACTCTTCAATTCCGTTTTTTTCTTTGATTTCTACTGCATTTTGTATTCGAATGACAATCGCCTGATAGTAATGATATTCCAGATTTAATTGAAGATAATTCGCATAATCTGAGAGTGTATATCGCGCTTCATCGCTTGAAGATTGTATTAATTTATGGAAAAAATTGTCAACCATGATTGGACGACTCTTTTTTAAGATTGCAAGATTCTTCTGCTCTTTATCGAGCATATCAAGCGCATTGCGAATAATTTTCTCCAGATAAGCATAATCAAGCGGCTTTTCTATATAATCAAATGCACCCAGCCGTATCGCTTGTTTAGCATATTCAAATTTATCAAATGCACTGATCAAAATAATTTTTATAGAGGAATTCAGTTTCAGTGCATTTTTTGCAAGCGATAAACCATCTAACTGCGGCATTTCAATGTCTGAAATAATCAAATCTACCGGATTATTCTGCAAATAATGAAGTGCCTGCTGCCCATCATAAGCTTTACAAACAACTTCTGCATTTAAATCAGACCAGCCAATATTATGACAAATCCCATCAACAGAGATATGATTGTCATCTATAATCATAATTTTGTACATTGCTAATCCTCCAGTAACTGCGGAATTCTGATATGAATCGTTGTTCCTGAATCTTTATTGCTCTCTACTCTAAGTGTACCATGACCTTGCAAGGAAGAACAGATTCGTGAATTGATATTGCTGATACCAAAATGTTTCTCATAATGAATCTGTTTGGATTCAATGCTTTCCTGAATTTCATTCAATTTTTCAGGAGACATCCCCATTCCATCATCCGAAATTATGATTTCAATCATATCATCATCATACGTGATAGAAATATGGATATGCATATGGATTCCATTCCCTTTTAAACCGTGTTGAATCGAATTTTCCAAAATCGGCTGTAACGTAAATTTACAAATAAGAAAGTTTTCGATGCCTTCTTCCATCTCTATATCCCAATCAAACAGATTATCTTTACACAATGCCTCCATCTCCATATACAAACATGCGATTTCCAGTTCTTTTTTAATCGGAATCAAATCATTTGAGGTGCGCAACAGCCCTCTGTAAAACCGTGATAAATCAGCAAGCATTTTATCTGCTTTGCTAATTTCCCCCAATGACAATAAATTCTGCACAGATGCCAAAATATTATATAAAAAATGAGGATTAATTTGTGACTGCAGCAACTGATAGTTCAATTTTTCTTCTTGTATTTTTAAATTTAGATTACTTTCAAAGCTCGCATTTAACTCTGTAATCATGTTAGCACAAGTAACCGTCAGCGTATCAATTTCATCTAAATGATCAGAATCTTCCGGAACTAACTCATTAATCTGTGTTGCGTCTATGACGTTGTCCATCTTAAGCTCAGACATAGAATGTGACAAACGATTTACTTTATTTGTCATTTGATCCGCTACCCAGATAATTGCAAACATCGTCAACGGAACCACAATTATAAAACACACGAAAATCATTTTTACAAGAAGCGATGCACTTTGACGAATATAGTAGTCCGGTGTCTCAGTAATCAAAAACAGCTGGTTGTGCACCGGCGCTGAAATGATTTCACATTCATTATATGAAATATGAGACGTCTTTCTATTTTGAGTAAGCGCATTCCGTTTTTCATTAGTCAAAGACGTACCGATTTGTGTCTGATCCGTACTTGCTAAGATGGTTCCCTCCGTGTCTATTATGTAAGAAACAGAAGGATTCTCTTTTGAGAATTCGTCCAAATAGTAGCTTAATTCATCACTCGTTATGTGAAGCGCAAAACAATATTGTTGCGAATTAATTTTGGCAACCCGATAACATGAAAGTACACCTACAGGATTTTTGTTTTTACTTACTATATATGGAAACTCCACTTGTTTACGAAACAGCCATTTCGGTTTAATTCCCTGATTATCGAAATCACTTATCTGTACTTTATAATCTTTCATTTCCGATAAAGAACAAAACGTGATTCCTTCATTTGACACAAAGCTGTCCTCCGGCAGAAAAACATTTACATGATAAATATTAAATGAATCCGCCATCGAAGTAATATTGTTTCGCACCGAAGAAAGAGTATCAAGATACTTTGACATCGGCTGTTCCGGGGTTGTACATAACACACATAAATTAAAATGAATCGAATCTGCTAAGCTCTCTATCTGAGCCATTCGGTTTTCAAGCAGATTTTGATTTTTTTCACACGCTATTTTGGTTTCTTTTAGCATGTTGTCTTTTGCTATGGTATAAGAAATTTTGTAAGAAAT
>JAIIAN010000153.1 GCA_022717655.1 Bacillota bacterium
ATATTTTCCTCTTACCTGATGCCAGTATGTACGCATGACTCCATCATCTGCACCACCAAGATAATACCACTGACCCGAAATTTTCTGCCAGTCATATTTCATTGAACCATCATTAGAACCGCCAAGGTAATACCACTTCCCAGACAGTCTTTTCCAGCCTGCCTGCATTGCTCCATCCTCTGCAAGATAATACCATTTTCCCCAGACCTTCTGCCAGCCTGTTTTCATTGCTCCATCATTACCATGACCAAGCCAGTAGTATTTTCCAGACACTTTCTGCCAATAGGTTTTCATAGAGCCATCTTCTGCATCTCCAAAATAATACCATTTTCCGGATATTTTTTGCCATCCGCTCTGCATTGCTCCGTCACCTGAAAAATAATACCACTTGCCATGTATTTTTTGCAACCCTGTTTTCATTGCTCCATCATCGGCATTTCCAAGGTAATACCATTTCCCAGAAATTTTCTGCCAGCCTGTAACTCTGTTTCTTGTCTGTGGATTTACATAATACCAGTTACTGCCCTGTTTATTCCACTCATAAGAAACTGCCTGTACTTGTAAATTTTGTTCTGTCTGTTCTTCTAGTTGAATTTCTTCTGTTTCTTTTTGTTCTTCTTCTACGTTTCCATTTTGCTCTAAATTATCCGCACTTGTATCATCTGAAGTTTCATTTTTCTCAACATCTGCCTCTAATTCTTCTTTCTCTTCTGAATTACTCTCTGAATTATTCTCTGGATTATTTTCTAAATCCTCTTTGGATTCTTGACCTATTTCCTCTTGTTCTCCTTCAATTCCTTTTTGTTCTAACTCCTGTCTTTCTTCAGAATCCTCTTCTATCTCTATATTCACTACAGAACTATCGGACTTATCTTTTTCCAAAGATAACTCTGATTTCTTTTTCAACTCTTTTGTACCTTCCATCTTTTCAACTGTTGGAAGTTCTGCCGCCATAGCTGTTGACTGTCCCAAAAGGACGGCTGCACTTAAAGTTACTGCTAATAATTTACTTTGTAATAATTTCTTATTTTTCACGAATGAATTCCCTTCTATAAGCGAAATGTATTCTCATCAAAAACAATTGTAAATGGACCTTCATTTACCAGAGATATCTGCATCATTGCTCCAAATTCCCCAGATTCCACTACAGGAATCGTCTCTTTCGTTTTTTCGATTATATATTCATACAGCTCTTCTGCCATCTGAGGTTCTCCGGCATCAAAAAAACTTGGCCGATTTCCCTTTCTACAGTTTGCATATAGTGTAAACTGAGAAATAATCAGCACTTCACCCCCGACATCCGTCAAAGATAAATTTGTTTTTCCATTTTCATCCTGAAAAATTCGCAGTTGTACCATTTTCTTAATGTACTGATCTGCAATTTCCTTTGTATCTTCTTTTCCAATTCCTACAAATACCAGAAATCCCTTTTGGATTTTTCCAACGCAATTCCCCTCCACAGAAACAGAGGCCTGACTTACTTTCTGGATTACAAATTTCATTTACTGCTCGTTTCCCTTCTCTATATTTTTCTCTTTCGTATGTTCTTTGCTTTCTTTTTGTTGTTCCTTTAAATCTTCTTTTTTTAATTTAATAATCGTATGGCTTTCGGGGTCAATAGACTCAATATCCATGTAAAGTTCATCTTCAACCGGCAGATGTTTCTCTTTCAGGAAATGTTCTCGAAGCTGACGAATTCCTGTACAGATAACTGCCCATACCGGAACTCCGATAATCATGCCTGGGATTCCCATAAATCCACCAAATAAAAGAATTGCAACAATAACCATAAAGCTGGATAAGCCTGTTGATTCCCCTAAAATCTTTGGTCCTAATATATTTCCATCAAACTGCTGTAGTAATAAAATTGCAATCAGGAAATATAAACACTGCATCGGATTTACCAGCAAAATAATAAATGCACTTGGAACAGCTCCCAAATATGGTCCAAAGAATGGGATGACATTTGTGACACCCACAATTACGCTGACAAGCACTGCGTAAGGTGTTCCCAAAATAGAAGTAATAATATAACATAAAACACCAATAATTGCAGAATCAATAATTTTTCCACTGATAAATCCCATAAACACGCGGTTTGTATAACGACACGCTTTGATAATATAATTTGCTCTCTCCGTGTCAAAAACAGCATAAATAAACATCTTTCCCTCAGAAAGATAAGTCTCTTTTGATGCCATCAGATAAATCGAAATAATTGCTCCAATTAAGATATTTTTTACAAATACAACTGCTCCAAAAATTCCAGTTGTCATCTGCTGTAAAATCTGGCGAAGCTGAGGAAGCAGTTGCTGATTCATCCAATTTTCTACTTTAAACGAATAATTATCAATAAAATTAAATACCGTTGTCTGAAGTTCTTCATTATCTTTTAAAATAGAACTCAGCCAGTTCATAATATTTTGAATGTATCTTGGTGAATCATTTACAATACTGATAATACTTTCTACAATGGACGGTACAATCATTGCAAACAAAGAATAAATAGCCAGGCATGCTAATATAAGGGATATAAAAACTCCCAGATAACGAATTAATGTACGTTTCTTTTTTGTAAGTTCGATATGAAAATGTTCTAACAGCGGAAAAAATACCTTTTTTTCTAACATATTTACAATCGGGGTTAATAAATATGCAATAATAATTCCCCATACAACCGGCATTAAAACGGTAAACAAATTATGAATCTTTCCCCATAGCACATCCATGTGAAACAGTCCAAAATAAAACAACAGACTGGCACAAATGACTGCAAAGCCTGTTACACCCCAATATAAGTATTTTTTATCCCAACGAAACTTCATATATTTCCTCCATTTATTCTCTTTGCAAATGCTTAATGCCTATATTATAACATGAATTATAACTGTTTTCAACGCATGATAATATAGTATTTATACGGTTTGTTTAGTTATAAACTCTTGCAGTATATACCTAAATATGCCTTATTTAGTAACAAATTAGTAACAAAATCTCATTATGTAAGTTATCGCACAACTTGTAAGGTTTATTTTAAATTTTCAGAACACTTGTACATGCTCTCATCATAACAATCACTCTCCTCCAGCGATATTTTTACAAACAGTATATCACCAGAGGCTTTAAATTGTCTATTAAATTGCAATCAAATCTTTCCACATCCCTGCATCACAAATTCCGTTTCCTTTGCCGTTTCCGACAATTTTTCCCTGCTTTGCTCTTTCAATCTGATATTTGTTTACTGCATCCATTGTCTCTCTGCCAAAATCTTTGTCAAGAGAACCTTTGTAGTACCCTCTCGCTTTCAAAATTTCTTGAAGCAGTAACACGCTTGTCCCTTTACTGCCAACTTTCACAGTCTCAAGCGAAAAGCTGTATCCTACCGATTCAGAGCTTCCTGCGTCGGTCAGTCCGCTAAAGTCAATCCCTTTGCCGGTGAATCTCAGACGGTGTGTCCAGCCGTGGCTATAGAGATACCATGCCTGAGTTCTGATTTCGTTTCCAGAATTGTCAATTGTGTCAGTCGTTCCCTCTGAGCTGCGAGCGTGAACAATGTTGTTCGCATCCGTTGCCAGGGCGGTGTGATATGTAGTGTTCAGTTCGATGTCTCCTCGCTTCATCTGTGCGTGAGCAGTCTGATTCGTTGCGACAATTTCAAATCCGGCGTTCAACATTTTCAGCATGTTACCTGTGTAACTGCAATTTTCTTTTAGGTATCTCGCCTGTTTTGTGAGTCCATTTTTCAGAAATGCGCAGTAATATGCAGTTAAAACGAGACTAGAGCAATCGAAAGACTTCGGATTGTCAATCTCGTACAGGCTTCTCACAATCTGAGAATAGCCGTGCGAATTGTCGTTTGCAATATTGACTGCAAAACTGACTGCATCGTTGATAATAGCTGTGATAATCTGTTCTTTTGTTCTACTCATATTATTTTTCCTCACTTTCGTTTTCTTCTGGCATTTCTGTTGTCATATCTTCTAAAAACTTCTGAATCCATTTTTTGATTTTTACAGGCACTGGCAATCCGCACAGTGTCATATTTTTCAAAATGCTCACTGCTTCGTATAATACAAATAAAATGCAGAAGAACTCGCAAACTCCAAGTTTCTGTATTCCTAATAGTTTGACGTACCGCTCTGGCATCATGAATAGCATATTTATATTCATCACAACATCCGTTGCCATCAGCAAACAAATTGACAACAGCATTGCTGATTTCCTAATAGCTCCATCAATTCCTGCTGAGCTATTGAACTTATGCTCTTTTAGTGCTCTCAGCACTCCAAGAACGGTATCAAGTGTCACTGCAAGAATTAAAATTTTAATAAACGAATTATGCTCTAATAGTAAAATAATTTCGTGCATCATCTTCTATCCATCCTTTTCTGATTTCTTTGTAAAAAAATAAGACCTCACGGTTCTGCTCGAATTTCCATGCATTTCACCTACTCTTCTTCTATATCTTCTGCATATTTCTGACAGTAAGACGTTGTCTCATCCAGTTCTGCTTCGATTTGCTCAAAACTTTTAGTTGGCGTCCCCTTTATCAGGAAGATTAGATCATAGATTGCCGACCATAATTTGGCAATAATCTGTAATTTTGTCATTTGCCCTCCGGTCCTTTCTTGAACAGGTGGTAGTGTGGCTTCTCCTCTCCGAAGAACCACCATCGAATCACATCGTCCAGAAAGATTCCTGCCGCCGACAGAAAGAACCACAGCACCATAAACTGAGGGCAAATCTGCCCCAGGACGTTTCCAGGCATATTACTGTAGTCCCACATCCCCAAATCTAGCCACACATTCAGAACTAACCCAAAAACAAATTCAATGGCTGTAATTCCGAACGCTGCTATCGCCATCTGGAGAACCAGCGGCATACACCGGTCTTTCTCATTCAGCACACCGCAGATGATGAAGCACAGTCCGCCGCATCCTGCCATCGCTAAAAACGAATATCCCCGAAACAGCACTTCTAGGGCATAATAAAACGCCCCTCCTACAAGGAAGAGCGTCAAATATTTCAGAAGCACTTTCACTATGCAACACCTCCGGATGCCAGAATCTTCATGTAGTCTTTCAACACTTCATTCTGGAACTCCTCCGGAATTTTCGCACCCCACTGAATCTGCTCGAAGTCCCCAGGCTTCGTAATGGATTTAATCCACATATTCATAGCGTTACAGTACGTTGTGTTGTACGATACAAAAAACGTTGCCCGGTCAACAATATTCTGCATATCCGCCGCCGAGAAATATTTGCAGGGTTTTCCATCCTCGTGATACTCTAGTTTCTCCTCTCCTGCCAGCAACTGCATTTTTTTTCCGAAAAGGTTGATCTGGTCTTTCTCAGTAAGACTGAAATGTTCCACTCCGGATGATGTCGGCACGTCTACTCCGGCGTAAATCGTCTGCTCGCAAGCCTTTGCGATTTCCTTGTATTTTGCCTTTCGGGCATCCTCCAGGCTCAGATCTTCTACACTGACAGGATCGGGGGCTTCCTCCGCTTTCTGGAACCAGTAATCAAAATCAGCTTCGATCTCTTCCTCGGTTACTTCTCCGTTGTAGCGGAACTGCACTTCGTCACACTCCCACACCTTATATTTGCTTTTCTTTCCATCCTGGATCTCTTCTCTCTCCACCATCTCGATGCTCTGTCTCAGAATCACATCTGTACCAGAAAACACCGGGTAAATCTCAATCTTCGATGGCTGCGATAAGTAAGATTCTCTTCTCATTTTCTACTTCCTTTCCGTGCTTACTTGCACTGTATGAACACATTTTGAATAATGCGTCAAAATTGTATTTCTCCCGGATATTTCTCCCGGAGCTTTTTGCTATTGCTATGCTCAACCCATCCTTTATAGGCTGCAATCTTGCAAGCCCTCCACCACGGGACAAATCCTCTTTCTACAAAATCCATCCAGGCACGTATCACCAGACGCCGCCGGATTCCGATTGAAGCCAGCTCCCAGACACCGCATAACCCTAAAGTTTTATATTATTTGCAAGTAACATAAAAGGGGCTGACTGCCCCTCTGCTTCGCATTCACCCCGTTTTTAACCCTCACTACCAGGTGCTCCGAGAGAGCCGTTCCAGCAAGCGTGAGACGGACCAACGGACGAGTCACGGCAAGGAACGCCGCCATCACCGCCGATGTACAAGGCACCCCAACACCAAGCGGTACGAACACCAGACGCCGCCGGACCCCGATAGAAGCCAGCTCCCACTCCAACGCCGCTACCGCTTGCCGTTGTAGCCTCTGGCCAAAGAACATCATCATCAATAATGTTGTCCGTGATGTACGTCCATGCTCCTCCCGTTCCTGCCGGGTAGACAAGGTGCGCTCCCTTAATCTGATCGTAATTCTCATTGACGGAAGAACCAACTTTCGACTGGTCATAGCACTTGAAGCAGTCAAAATTGTAATTTCCGTCTGCATCCGTGCTCCACTGCCACAGCTCATCCGAAACAATCAAGTATGATCCATTCATGAACTCAACGCCCTGAATCATTCCAGGTTCTTTTCCGGATGTTGGGCTGTATCGGCTACCATCTCTACCCAGTACGTTATCATTCCATCCGGAATAGTACGGAGCGGTAGATAACATCGTGGTTCCGGCTACTGTGTCAAAAATCTTTCCTCCATTGTCCACGTACACTGCGGAATAGTCTGTGCCGTCAATGTTCACAGTCTCAATCGCTGTGATTAACTTCGCATCAAAAATGGAGTATGCACTGGCAGCGTTTCTATCGGTCGATGCATTGGTTCCCAGCATGACCGCAGAACCCACGAACAGGTTTGCCGCCTGCGCTGTGGTCAGAATCACTCGCTCTACTCCGGTCTCAGCCACAGCTACCGTATACTGGAAACTGTAGCTCGTACAACCTTCGATTTTTCCGGAATTTCCTTTACGTCCATATTTCAATCGCATCATAGCATCCAGGAACTTGATAAGAGATCCAGAAGCTCCGGAATACTGTGCTCCTCTGCCTCGCCATCTGTTTACGCCTGTCTGGTGGGATGTTCGGTTGACCGGCTTCAATCCGGTTCCGCAGGTAATACCTCCGTCAGCATCGATACCGGCATAATATTTCGGGTGCGCCACGTATTCATGTACTTTCCCTGTTCTATCTTTTCCCTCCGGCCATCTTTTGTAACCTGGTGCCGGGTGGCATCTGGTTTTCAGATACTTATAGTCCTTGTCCTTCCACTCACGCTTG
>JAIIAN010000630.1 GCA_022717655.1 Bacillota bacterium
AGTCAATTGTTCTCTGAAAAAAGGAAAGGAAACACAAATGTCATCTTTACAAAATTATTATAAAGTAACCGACTTTGCAAAAATGTGCGGTGTCACACCGCGCACTTTAAAATATTACGAAGAACGCGAGCTTCTTTCACCGGCATATGTCGGTGAAAACGGCTACCGCTACTACAGCTTCACACAAATGGATGAAGTGTCTGCAATCCTTCTGTTCCGCGATTATGGATTTTCTCTGGAAGAAATCAAGACCATTATGGAGCAGGATGATCTGTCCGGAATCGAACAGCGTATGAATATGATGCTCTCAATTATCAGAGAGCAGAAAAAGAAGTTAGAAGAACAGGCAAAAAATATCCGCTACACCTGCGCTCAGGTGGCGCAGGCAAATAAGCACCTTGGGAAACCCTTTGTTGAATACCACGCGCCCCAGCATGTCAACTTTAATCCGGTCACACTCTCCCCAGCACATTCCTTCATCATTAATTATCTGACCGACGGTTTGCGAAATGGCACCTGTTTTTCCAGCGAAAGTCTGTCTGTATGCGGACGCTATCAGACGGATGCCTCCGGCAGCCACCTTCTCTCCGGAAAAAGTGTCTGCCTGTATGAAATGGGATTCCCAAAGCGTGAATTTGTCGAGAAAATCGCAGACGCCGCAAAACTGGAAGGAATCACGGCACCTATGATCTTCTGCGAAATGGTTTTAGAAAATGTGCAGCCTGAAAAATGCCTGTTTCAGTATTTTGTCACGGAAATGACTGCACTTTGACGCAATTACAGTGAATTTTCTTTTATATAAGAAATCAGCTCGTCCACCTGCGCAAATGCAAGACCTGTCACCGTATCTGCACAGCCATAATAAATGGCGATTTTTCCTGTTTTTGCATCCGTAAGTGCTGCACATGGAAACGTGACGTTTGGCACATCTCCCACACATTCATATAATTTCTGTGGTGACAGCAGATACGGTTTTGTGCGGTACTTCACGATCCACGGCTGTTCCAAATCCAGCACTGCCGCACCAAAACTGTACACATAGCCATTACAGCTATTGAGCACCCCATGATAAAACATAAGCCACCCCTCTGTCGTCTCAATCGGAACGGGTCCGGCTCCGATCTTCATGG
>JAIIAN010000631.1 GCA_022717655.1 Bacillota bacterium
AAGGTGACATTTATACAATCAATATGACTTATAGGATTGCGGGAATATCTCAACTGTCAGGATTCAAAAAATTTCGAATGGCCAATCGTTATTACGGCCATATGTGGAACGGGTATGAAATTCCGGAGCCGGAAGACGAAGAGTATATATATGTTACGGAAAACGGCAGAGTATATCATACGAACAGAGAATGTACGCACATTCGACTATCCGTCCGTGTGGTGGAAGCGACAGAGGCTCTGCGGGAGTACAGACCATGTGAAAAATGCACAGACACAATACCGGATCCGACAGGAGGACTGCTATTTTTCGTTTCGGAAAACGGAGAATGTTATCACAGCCGGCGGGATTGTCCCGGATTGAAACGGACAGTAAAAAAAATTCCCAAAGAGGAAGCTTTCAAATATGAAGTGTGTAGCAGATGCAGGGGAAACAATTCGAAAGATAGGTAAAACAAAATGGTAATTTTGGCGGAAAAAATCATATGGAGTGTTTATCTCGGAAAAATAAGCCTGTGTGATATTCGGAAAAGAACAATTCCGCTATGGCTGCTGTTTTTAGGAAACTTACTTGTCATAACAGATATCTGCATAATGGGCTGGAAAACAGGGCTTCTTGTAGAAATGGTTCCGGGGATAATATTGCTTCTCCTGACAAAGATGACGAAAGCAGTCGGCATGGCGGACGGCATTGTATTGATCCAGCTGGGGAGTATATGCAGAGATGGGCAGGCGTTGCTTATCTTTTGTCTGAGCCTTATTTATATTTTTCTGTATTCCATGATTCTTTACATGCTTAGGCGGAATCGAAAAAAGAGTATTCCGTACATCCCTTTTTTATTTATGGCTTATTTAACCACCTGGATGATATAAAACCGGAGGAAATGTAATTATGAAAAAAGAAGCAACGGAAGAACAAATAAAAAAAGTCGTCGATCATATCGAAAAAGAAGGATTCAAAGTCTCAATCGATCAAGGAACAGAACGAGTAGTGATTGGACTAAAAGGTGATACGCGAAGTTTACAAGAAGGAGCATTTACACGCTATGAAGGAGTAGAAAATGCTGTGCGTATTTTAAACACATACAAATTGACTTCTCGAGAATTCCATCCTGGCAATACAGTCGTGG
>JAIIAN010000632.1 GCA_022717655.1 Bacillota bacterium
CGCAACGCTGTAGCACTGCCAGTAATTGGTGCCCTGTTTTCCCTTTTCATAGAAAACGTAAAGATAACCCTGACGAAGCGCGCGGAGGGTATACTTTTCGTTATTTGCGAGTTTTATCTCCGTGATATGTGGATCATTCGCCCATCCCGGTAAAGCGGTATTAATATATTCCGGTACAACAGCATAACGTACCGGCAATATCGTCAGGCCTTTGGTTGTGCATAAGCCCTGGCATGCCATATTCATGTCCTTTATAATTGAGCCTGAAAATAAGAATCCTTATTTAGCCAGTGAAAAAATTAGAGCCTGCTAACACTTTATGGTCGGAACACTGACAGAGAACACGGTCCTGATCCTGTACCAGAAGTATGCCATTACTGACGACACCCACGGCAGTGGCCTGAATAGGGAATATTCCCTTGCATACAGTACAGATGGCTTTATCATTATTTTGCGCCACCTGCTTCCCCTCACTGAAATAGTTAGCAGTTGCAGAAATTATTTTCCCAGCACTCGTCCTGTCTCCTAAGATAGCTAATTTTATAGTCATCTTCCCCCCTCAAAAATTAGCTAAGCATCACCACAGCTCCTTGCTGTTGAGCTGCAGAAATCACTCCGGGTTTGCAACCAGAAGGTAGCGAAAGCGTTGAATTTAATTTCGCTGTAGATTGCTGTTGTACCGCAATACATTTCAACGTGACGTTTTTTCCAGTACCAACTTCAACCCCCGCATCACTTAACCGCATAAATGACCCACCACAAGCTAATAATATTTCTTTCTTGGCTGATATGACAACACTGTTGTTTGAACTGGCGACAGACAGTTTTTCTTTAGCAAATAGATTCAGTTCATCCGACTGGGCCTGAATATCTACTTTACCCTGCGAAGCATAAATTTTTATTCCCAGTTTGTGGGCGAATAAGCTCAGAATATCTCCTACCGCCAGAGTAAACTTTTTGACAATACTAATGTCTGCATTTTGACCAGCGGTAACAATTAGATTTTCCCCCGCCGAAACTTGTACGCTCGCTGGGGTGACCTGCGCAATACCTGAGGGGGCAGAAAGAAGTAACGCTTGCTGCTTAAGATCATTAAGTGTCTGATTCATCAATGTTGTTTTTTTC
>JAIIAN010000633.1 GCA_022717655.1 Bacillota bacterium
TGATAATAAAAAAGACATTCTTGCAATTTTCAAACAATTAGATATTAATATTATTGATCTTAAAATTAATAAAGTAGACCAATATCTTTATTCAATAACATCAGTAAAACAATCTAATTATGGTCATATTATAGAAATTCCATTTGAATCAGAATCATGTGGGACACGTGAACTATTCATATTGCTTTTAACGTTTATCAAATATATTAAAACAGATGCAATTTTCTTTATAGATGAATTAGATTGTCATCTACACACAAAAATATTACGTTATATTATTGAGATTTTTACAAACCAAAAAAATACTCAAGCGCAACTCATCTACACATCACATGATATTCCAACGCTTGATAAAGAGCTTTTTAGACGGGATGAAATTTATTTTGCCGCAATTAATGAATCATATTTTACTGATTTAATATCTCTAAATGAATTTGGTGACTCAATAAGAAATACTCAATCATATTCAAAATTGTACTTGGATGGAAAAATTGGTTATGATCCATATGTAGATTATTCATTAAAGGAATTTAATGATGAATAATAAAAATGCAAGTACTAATAGCAAGTATAGTTTATATATTGAGGGACGAACAGAGGAATGATTCATCAAAAATCTTAAAACAGAATTATTAAAAATTAAAAATAAAACTATATGTAAGATGCATACAAAAATTCAATCTGGTGCATGCTCAGACAAAAGTTTAAAACGTATATTAGAATCAAATAATTGTTGCACTACTTTTATTATTTTTGATGATGAGAACGATAACAAACAAAGAATTAGTAATTACATTAATTCTAGTAAGAATTTAAAGAATAATGATGTCTGTGTTATTATTAATAAACCGTGTTTTGAAATTAATCTGTTGATGTTTTTTAAAAAATTAGACATAAATGTTAATTGAGACTCTAAACATATACGTCGTTTAATTAATCAACATTTAGAAATGTTGAAGGCAAAATTTAAATATGAACATAATATTGAATCTTTAGAAAAAATGTTATGTTTAATAAAACAAAAAAATTTAATTCAAGATTTTGAAGATAATTTGAAATATTATAATGACCAATGAAATAAAAGTGAAGCAAATAAAAGTTTTTCAACTTTATATGCATTAATTG
>JAIIAN010000634.1 GCA_022717655.1 Bacillota bacterium
ATTGCTGTAATAGATAAAGCTTCACGGCGTAAGCAGTGAATCTTACTTGGAGTTGTTAGTGTAAAAATTTTTGTGAAAGGTTGGGATTAACGATGAAGAGTAGTAAGGCTTTTGCAAGAAAAATTTTGTGTGGTCTTTTGGCTGCAGGTGTTGTTGGCGTGAGCGGCAGCGCGTTGGCGGGAACAGCATATTATATCAATGAGGGTTCTGAGGATAACGTTAATGTAAGTGGCAAGCATGATGTTGGAATATATGCTTCGGGAGATCATGATATTAGCTTTAATGGTGAAAGCATTATTTTTGATATTACTCCCAATAAAGCCGATATGAATAATGTTGGTGTTGATGCTTCAGTAGCTTTATCTGGTCGTGCCATAGTTAATTTGGGCAAGAAAGATGTAACGAAAAATATAGACATTAATGTATTAGATAATTCTGGCAATAAAGATTTTACGGCTTTAGGTATGTTGGCATATGGTTCTCCTGACAGAAATGGTGGTTTAATTAATGTAAATGGCAAAAATCTTAATCTGAAAGTAGAGTCTACTGATAGCTTTGCTTATGGTATTATAGCGCAAAATACCACTACTGATGCCAAAAATTTTAAGCGAGCTGAAATTAACATCAATACAGATAATACATATATTGAAGTCAAGGGATCTAAGAAGGGTGAAGCATCCGGTATCGTTGCCATGTCTCAGGGTATAGTTAATATTAACAGTAATCTTGAGGTTCATGCAGATAATGCAATTACCACTCGCGGTGACTCTTTGATTAATATTAATACAGATGGCAAGCATACGACCAAGCTGTTTGGTGACATTAATTTCAACTATGACGAGGCTACTTCCGGTACAAAGGTTGATGCTGATTTAAATGTTAACTTAACAGGTGCTGATTCACTTTGGAATGGCAATGCAGTTGTTGAATGGGGCTTAAAGAATGGCAGCACTTCTTCCTATGAGGATTTGAAGAATGAGGGCAAGCTTAAAGTAGAGACCTTCAATTTAAATATTGCTGATGATGCGCAATGGAATCCTACAACTATTAAGAGCCAAAATAACGAAACTAATGGCGTGGAAAACATTGCTATCAATAATCTTGCGCTGAATAATGGCATTAT
>JAIIAN010000635.1 GCA_022717655.1 Bacillota bacterium
CAGAATCCATACGGATTGGAAGCAAATAGAAATGTTGCCAAAACTGGTGGGCAAATAGCCGGTGAAGCAAGAATGAGAATAGAAAAAGAGACAGGTAATCCAGTGATTACTAATCAGAATGCAGCAAGTTTGAATTCAGTTGTCACGGGAATGATTGAAGAAGTAACTAAGGCTGAAGAAAAGTAGACAAAAATATATAATTGTGGGGGGAGATGTTGGTAAGTATTAAGGAGATGCCAACATGGAAGAGAAAATTGTATTAGTATTAAATGAAATGTCTGAATATTTAACGATACCTCAGATGAAGAAATTGCAGGAAGTAATTATTAAAAATTTTGCAGAAAATGAAGCTGAGAAAACAAACATTTCTAATGATGAATTTTTAAAAATGTTTCTTGCAGCAAAGCAGATAGAGGGGTGTTCAGAGCGAACAATAAGTTATTATCAGACCACGGTGGAACATTTGTTATCGCAGACAAATACTAATGTAAGAAAGATAACTACAGAGGAAATGAGAGATTATCTGGCTAATTATCAGAAACGCAATAACTGTTCTAATGTTACCGTGGATAATGTAAGAAGAAATATATCGAGTTTCTTTTCATGGCTTGAGGAAGAAGATTATATTTTGAAAAGTCCAATGAAAAGGATACATAAAATTAAAACAAAAACGGTTGTCAAAAATACGATATCTGATGAGGGAATAGAGAAATTGAGAGATAACTGTAAAGAAAAAAGAGATTTGGCTATTATAGATTTATTGTATTCTACAGGCATAAGAGTAGGTGAACTTGTTAATTTGAATATAGATGATATTGATTTAGAAGGTCGCGAATGTGTTGTGTATGGTAAGGGCGATAAAGAAAGGCGAGTGTATTTTGACGCAAAGGCAAAGGTACATTTGAAAGAATACATAGCAGAACGACATGATAATAATAAAGCTTTATTTGTTACATTGGATGCACCGCATGATAGATTGAAGATAAGCGGAGTAGAATTGCGACTTCGAAGGCTAGGACGAAAATTGGAGTTGGAAAGAATACATCCCCACAAATTTAGGCGGTCAATGGCAACAAGAGCCATTGACAAGGGAATGCCAATCGAGCAGGTACAGAA
>JAIIAN010000154.1 GCA_022717655.1 Bacillota bacterium
ACCTTTACTTATCTGATTACAAAAAAGGATTCCCCCTGCACTGTGGAATCCTTTTTAAAGAAACAAGGTTATTCTCACCAGATTTTAGTCCAGTTAAAAAAGACAGAAAATGGAATTTTAGTGAATGGAGAATGGGCTTATGTCAAAACGATTCTAAATCCTGATGATAAACTTGAAATTCATCTGGAAGAGACAGCTTCTTCTGAACACATTGTTCCCGTTGACCTGCCTCTTTGTATTGTTTATGAAGATGAGGATATCCTTGTTGTAAATAAACCGGCAGATATGCCGATTCATCCTTCGATTAACAACTATGAAAATACTTTGGCAAATGCAGTTGCCTATTACTATGAACAGCAGGGAGAAACTTTTATTTTCCGTTGTATCAACCGCTTAGACAGGGATACCACCGGACTGCTGATTATTGCAAAACATGCTTTGAGTGCTGCAATTCTTTCCAAACAGATGAAGGCACGTGAAATCCGCCGAACCTATCTGGCGGTCTGCAAAGGACAGCTTCCGGCAAAAGCCGGAATTATCAATGCCCCTATTGCAAGAAAAGCAGATTCTGCGATTGAGAGGTGTGTTGATTTTTCCAATGGAGAAAGTGCAGTGACTCATTATCGGGTACGGCGTTATCAAGATGATTATTCCCTTGTGGAACTTCATTTAGAGACTGGGCGTACTCATCAAATCCGAATTCATCTGCAGTATCTTGGGAATCCGCTTCCAGGGGATTATCTCTACTGTCCGGATTACTCTAAGATTTCACGCACTGCCTTACATTCCTACCGGCTTGTCTTTCGCCATCCGATTACTGGAAAGTCAATGGATTTTTGTGCTCCGCTTCCTGCGGATATGGCAGCATTTTTTCAATGAACCCAAAAGTACCGTGTATTTTATCACAAAATACACGGTACTTTTTTATTGTTCTTTATTGTTCTTTATTATTTTTTATAATGCCCGAATTCTCGGTACTTCATCTACGTGCAGATATTTTCCAATTGTTTTTACAATGATATCGTGGTTAATAAACGGATTCTGGTCTGTCACGATAATTGCTCCAATCACTCCCACTTCTTCTACACGAATCGGGAAACCTCCGCCCATGCAGGAAAATTCTTTCTTATCCAGACCAAGGTCCTGCAGTGTTTCCTCATTTTGTTTTAATTCACTGTATAAAAGCAGACTGCTTTTTTCCATTGTTTTTACGGTATTGAAGGTCCGGTCGGTAAAACGGTCACTGTTTAATGTAGTCGTATTTCCGGCATACTTAAACACCGTACTGCCGTTATTCTTCCGAATTGTAATCGAACAATCCAATCCACGCTTTTTACTCTCTGCCACCAGCATAACGCCTAACTGCCATGCATCCTCATTTGTAAAATGATTGAACTGTAAAATTTCTTCCTGCAGACTTAAAACATTAATTACTTCATCCATTGTCATACGCCATTCCTCCTGTCTGATTTTTTTGTGAACGATTTTTAACGGATTCTGTCTGGAAAACCTACTTTTCGCTGTACTTTGCGGAGTGTCTTATTTGCATAATAGCTGGCTTTTTCCGCATTTTCTTTGATGATAGAATCTAAGTAAGCTTTATCTTTTTCCAGTCTGGCAACTTCATCCTGAAGTGGTTTTAACACGCTTACAACTGCTTCTCCAACTGCCATTTTCAGTTCTCCATAACCTTTTCTGTCAAATTCTTTGACTGCTTCATCCGGTGTTTTTCCTACACATGCGCAGTAAATATCAATCAAGTTCTTCAGTCCTGGCTGTTCGTCTCTATAAGCGATATTTGCCTCAGAGTCTGTTACCGCACGTTTACATTTACGGATAATGGTATCCGGGTCATCCATCAGATAAATACTTCCATTTGGATTTTCATCGGATTTCGACATCTTCTTAGATGGATCCTGAAGGCTCATGATTTTTGCTCCGACTTTTCCAATATAAGCTTCCGGAATAGTAAATACATCCCCATAAATATTATTAAAACGAGTAGCAATATCTCTGGTTAATTCCAAATGCTGCATCTGGTCAATTCCTACCGGAACCACATCTGCCTGATATAACAAAATATCAGCTGCCATCAGAACCGGATAGGTAAATAACCCTGCATTGATATTATCTGCATGTTTTGCGGATTTATCTTTAAACTGTGTCATACGGTTAAGCTCACCCATATAAGTAAAACAGTTTAAAATCCATGCCAGTTCTGCATGTCCGGATACATGGGACTGATAATAGATACAGTTCTTTTTCGGATCTAATCCTGCTGCAATATAAAGAGTCAGAAGTGCTCTTGCTCTTTTTCTAAGTGTGGCCGGGTCCTGACGCACCGTAATCGAATGCATATCTACAACACTGTAGAAACATTCATATTCGTCACTTAATGTCACCCAGTTTTTTAATGCTCCAAGATAATTTCCAAGAGTCAGATTTCCAGTTGCCTGCATACCACTAAACAGTACTTTTTTATCATTAATCATTTTATTGTCCTCCAAGTTTTTCAAACACGCTCTAAGATAAATTGTAACATTGTGCCACTGTAAAGTCAAATATACTTGCACGAAAATTTAATTCGATTTATAATAAAATGTAAATGACAAAAGTAAATTTTGAAAAAACAAACCCTGAAAGGAGAATTCGTTACATGGAAAAAATTGCAAGCTTTACCATTGACCATATAAAACTACAGCCTGGAGTTTATGTTTCCAGAAAAGATCACATTGGAGACGAAGTTATTACCACTTTTGATTTAAGAATGACTTCCCCAAACGAAGAACCTGTTATGAATACTGCAGAGATGCACACAATCGAACATCTCGCTGCTACTTTTCTTCGCAATCATAAAGAATATGGCACAAAAACCGTTTACTTTGGACCTATGGGATGCCGTACCGGATTTTATCTGCTTTTAGCAGGTGACTATGAATCCCGCGATATCATTGATTTAATGGTGGAAATGTTTACTTTCATCCGTGACTTTAAAGGCGAAGTACCTGGGGCTTCCGCAAAAGACTGTGGAAACTATCTTGATATGAATCTCGGCATGGCAAATTATCTTGCAAAAAAATACTTAGATGAAGTCTTAATTGATATCAAACCGGAACGTCTGGTTTATCCAGAATAATTTCAAGCCCAAATCAGACTACACAAAAATCCAAAAAAAGAGGAAGCAGATTCTAGTTTTCTGCTTCCTCTTCTGGTTTATAATCATAATCCTTTAATTCTGCTTCCTCTTCTGCTTCGCAAAGATACACATCGTTCAGATGTCTCTTTAAGACTCGTTTTCCTCCGATATCTCCCTCTAATGCCAGCAGTTCTTCTCGGTATTTCTCATGAAAAATTACCGGATTTCCAATCTGTTCATTCCAGACCACTGCTCCGATTCCTTTTTCACTTCTTTGAAATCCTTCTAACAGACGAAGAATCGTCTCCTGTTTTAAATGTGGCTGGTCTGCCACAAAAAAGCAGTAACATTCTCCTTCTGCATTTTCTTTATGAACCGCCCAAATTCCTTTTTTTATCGAGGCAGAAATTCCCTGACTGCTGTCTGGATTATCCACTGCCAAAAATCCATACCGTTCTGCTGATTTTTGAATTCTTTCATACTGGGATACCACACAGACTCCTGACACATTTTCTGAATGTTGTCTCACCCAGTTTAGCTTTTCCATCAAAATCTGGTACATTGGCATTTCTTCCATCGAATAAACCAGTTTATTTCCACCAAATCGTCTTGAAAAACCAGACGCCAGCATAATCAGATAAAGCTTCTTTTTTTCCGGCTTATTCCATTTTTTTTCATAAATGATGGGAACCGATAATTTTTCTTCAAAGGTTTGTGAATCCTGCTGATTAAAAATCACTCCAATTTTTCTTTTAGGACTTGATAATGGACTTGATAATTTTTCAAGATAGCCTTTTTCTAACAGCTTTACTGCAATTTCTGGTGTCAGTCTTTCTTCCCTGCAGTCCATCTGGTTTAAAATTTCCTGTGCTTTTTCTAATCGAAAACAGACTTCTGATAATGGCTGATTCAATGCCTGCATACTTTCTACAATTAAAATATGTGTAGTTGCCTGATAAATCACCGGTTCGTGTTCTGCCGGCACTTTAAAGGGATAATGCTTCGCCCCATCTGCTTCAATAACCACTGCATCATAACTTTCTAACACTTCTTCTAACTGTGTTTCCAAAAGTCCTGCAATTTTCTTTTCCTGCTCCAGTTTTCGCCCTGCAATTACAACTTTCCCGGGTACTCCTGCCTCTTTTATCGTCTTCGTATCTGCATCAAGAAGTCCTGTCCTTCCAAGATAAAATGGATGCTGAATATGAGTGCTTGTTGTTACCAATACTTTCATTCCCAGACCTGCCAGCTCATCTGCCAGCTTTAATACACAAGTAGTTTTTCCTCCTGCTCCCACAAAAGAAAACACTGGTTTTTCTGGCAGCTCTCCCATTTCTTTTTTTATTTTTTCCAACAAACTCATAGACAGCCTTTCTCATAGGCACAGACTAATTCTAACACGCTTCCTGCCAGGCATCTTGCCTTATCTGAAATCAGGGCGCAATGTTCCTGCGATTCTTTTCTTGGGTCAACATCTGCACTCTTAAACCCTTTTGTCACTGGAAAACCATCTGGTAAAATCCCACGAATCACACCCGTAATTTCTGTTTTTACTTCTATTACTTCTCCTGTATCTGTTCGAACTTCTCCAATACAGGTTTTCGCTTCTACCCAGTCTCCAATATCAAATTTCTGAAAAAACACACCCTCTGCCGGTGCATGGATAACACGTTCTTTTCCGTATCCGCCAATGATTCCGGGAATTCCCGTATTTGCAATTGCACTTCCCTTATCTAAAATTTTCCCAAGGTAATGCCCTCTTTTGGTTTCCACTACATAATCCACATCTTTTCCTGCTTCAAATCCAGGACCAAGTGCAATTGTAAGAGGTGCCATTTTTCTTGTTGTTCCAAGATTTTTTTTCGCAATAATTGCATCAATTAAAATTTCCGGTTTTAACAGAGGAATACTTTCTCCTTTCGGGTCAACCAAAAGCACCGGATGCAGTGGTTTTACCTCTTTAAGTGCCTCTTTTACACTAGTCACGCAAACACAGGTTATCCCCTCTACACACGCACTGCCTTTTTCTACAGCTTCCGAAAATGCAACCAGACGCCGGATAGCTGACGGCTTGTCTGTCTCTAAAATAATCACAGAATATCCGCTTTTTGAAAGACGATGAATCACACCTGTTGCCAAATCTCCACCGCCTCTTACTACAATTGGCTTCATTATCCTATCCTCCTGTTTTTTCATTTTTTTAAGGACGGATGACCTTCGTAGCTCCCGCCATTTTCTGTGCGATTTCATACATATTTGTCACACTTCCAACTGCAAGTTTTGGCTGCATCTGATAATGATTTAAGCAAGTTCCACAGGCTAAGATTTCCACACCATTTTTTTCTAATGTCTTTAAATCTTCCAGACTTTCTGAACCTTCACATGCAAGGAAAATTCCGCTGTTATACATTAAGACTGTCTTTGGAAGCTCCTCTAACTGGGTTAAGGCATAGATATATCCTTTGATTAAAATTTTTCCAAGTGCTTCATCGCCCTCTCCCATCTTATTTGAACACAGTACCACCACTGTCCCCTGCCCTGCCGGTTTTACTTCCTGTGGCTGTTCTTCTTCCGTTTTTGCTGACGAGAGTTCTGTCTTGTCAGTCGGAACAATATGGACCTCATATTTCTTTTCCTCTAATCTGGTATAGGCAAATTCACAATTTTGAGAAGTTGCAAACTTTCTCAGATTATCTACAGCAATCTGATTGTCAACCAGAATCTGAAATCCTTCTTTTTTTCCTTCTTCTAATTCTTTTTTTGCTGCCACAACCGGTCCTGGGCATGCAACTCCAAGTGCATCAATTACTTTCATCTCTAATTCCTCCTAAAAGATTCTATTTAAAGCATTACATGGTAAATTTGGTCAAATTCTATCTTCTTACTTTTCATTTTCGTTTCTAAGACTTTTTCTTTTTCCGGTGAAGTACACCAACATAAGCCACAGCCTGCCGATATTACACCCGGCAGAGGGATCAGACGTCCCGGAAGTTCTTCCTTTTGGCAGAATGCCTCCATTGCAATTGCCTGCGTGGTTGTATGAAAGGTAATCACCAGCTTCATTGTCTTTTTTCTCATGTTTTCATCCCCTTATGCTTTTCCCCTTTATTCTAATAGAAAGCAATAAAAAAAACAAGAATAGAAACGTTCTATCCTTGTTTTTTGTCCTACACATTATCTTGCTTTTTTTAATGCTGCACGAAGCGCTGTTCCCACAATCATTGCTACTACAATTTTAATTAAATCTCCTGGGATATAAGGAATAACTCCTGCTGCAAGACCAGCTGCTGCACTCATATGTGCCTGGAAGCACAGCCATGCAGTTCCAAATGCATAGCAGACTGCTGTTCCTAATACCAGTCCAACTGCTTCCATCACTTTATTCCCCGGAAACAGTTTCATCAAAATCCCTGCAATTAAGGTCAGGAAAATAAATCCAATCAAATATCCGCCAGTCGGACCTGCCAGTTTCCCAAATCCACCGGAAAATCCAGAAAATACCGGAACACCGACCATTCCGATTAATAAGTAAACCAGATAACTAATTGTTGCTCCATTCAGACCTAACACATAAAGACTTAAATAAATTGCCAAGTTGGTAAAGCTGATTGGAACCGGGCTAAATGGAAGCGGAATGGATAATGGACCTAAAATACAGGTTACCGCTGTCATCAGTGCAATAAATGTCATCTGTCTGGTTGACATTTTCTTTGTTGTATGTTCTTTGTTTGCTGTTGCCGTATTCATGTTTTTTTCCTCTCTTCTCTTTGTTTGACTTCCTTAGTATATAGAATTCTGTTTCTAATGTCAACCTTTTTATTTATTATTAGTTAACATTTAACCAAAAAAGAAAACATGGATAACAATTCCATGCTTTCTTTCCAGATTACTTTTTTCTTCTTAGGTTAACCTTTTGTTTTCAATTTCGACGTTTAAGATAATCCAAAATCAGCTCTACCGTCTGGTCGATTCCAAGCACCCCTGTATCAATGCACAAGTCATAATGCTCTGCTTTTCCCCAGGT
>JAIIAN010000636.1 GCA_022717655.1 Bacillota bacterium
GGAGAGCAGTCCTTCAGCACAGGTCGGTCACAGCTGTATATCTTAAATAGCCACTCACAAGATTAGTAAAAGCCCCCGATGTAGCTCTCATCGGGGGCGGTGTGTTAAGACATAAGCCTATATGGTTAGGCTCAGCGAGCTAAATTTCTGTGACATATCCTGCAATGCATTTCTGAGGGTGACAAGCTCTTCGTTGGTGAAAGCTGCCGTCTTGCCATTGATGGTGTCGCCATTCATCTTGTGTGCGAGCCAAGAGCGAGACTTGCCAAAGTAAGCCTTGGCGATGTATGCCATGGAAAGCATGCTTGTCACTTCTCCGAATTTCTCCGCCATGGTCAGTTCCTTGACTCTCTCCTCCGTCTTCTTAGCCATGTATCCCACAGCCACAGCGAAAGCTTTAGGGTCTGACTCCTTGAGTGCATCCATCTGACGGCGAACCTCAGCCTTGTCCTCTGCGGTCTTGGCAGCTCTGTTCTGTGCAGCAAGAGCCTTGACCTTATCAATCATTTCCTTGTATTCCATAATCTAATATTTTTAAGTGAAAGAGCGTCCCCCGAGGGGGACTTGCTCATTTTTGGTTTTTAATTTTGTGTTCTAACTCTGCGATTTCTTTTTCTGCTACCTTTCTGAAAGTACTGGGGAACTCTTTCCAATACTCAAGGTAGAAAAGCAAATCGTCTTCATTTTCTTGGAGTTCCTTTGATTTTCGTTTTACCATATTGTTTATATCTTAACACAATGCAAAGATAATAAACTTTTGTTGAATAACCAAATATTTTGGTAATTATTTTCAACATCTGTTGATATTTTAACATTTGGGCATGAAAAAGCCCCCGATGCGTCACGCACCAAGGGCTCAAGAGTTCATTTAATTACTTTATGAAACACAACCAATTGTGGTTGTCATTCTTTAAACATACTGAGTGATGAAGTACAATGAACTTTACAAGAAGTTGAGAAAGGCGGGATGCCTTCTGCTTCGTCATGGATGCCGACACGACATTTGGCAAAATCCAGCTAATGGACGATGCTCAGCCGTTCCCCGGCATGGAACTGAAGAGGTTCCGAAAGGAACTCTCAAATCTATCTATCAGAGACTTGGGCTTTAGCCCAGGT
>JAIIAN010000637.1 GCA_022717655.1 Bacillota bacterium
TTTTGGATGAACAGAATGGAACCCACGAATATGAGGAATATCTACGCAACTGCAAGGAGAACCCGTTGACCGAGGAAGAGCAGCGGGAATGGACAGAAAGCGCCCGTGCAGCGATTGCAGAGCTGGAACGGATAAACGCAGAGCCGGAGCCCACCAGACAGGCAGCAGAGGCGGAGGGAACATCCAGTCCCCAGACGCCAGAGCCCACCGAGCTGCAGGAAGGGTGCTGTATCGGACAGGAGGCAGAGGACGCACCAGAGGTAGAAGTGACTGTAGCGAAAGAAACGTCTATTCCACAGGGAGAGGGCGCTTTGTTGCTCCCGGCGGAACCGACAGTGATCCCGGAGATGGCCAGCGAGCCGAAGCGGATACGCATCACGGAGTTGGTGAAGGAGAACTTTAAAAATTGGCGGGACGGTACCAGAATCGTCTTTGATGCGGGCGTGAACTCAGGTAAGACCTACTTTATCCTGAATGTTCTGCTGCCATGGGCATATCAAAATCACTGGAAAATTATATATATTTGCAATCGTGTCCCCCTGCGAAATGAGATCCAACAGGAGGTAGATCGACTTGGAAGGACGGAAGAGAAGGTTGGGCGTTGGGATCATGACCTTCAGCAGATCGTTTACGAAACCAGAGTAGCGAATAAATATAAAGATACGATCCGGGTAGAGACCTATCAGTGGATGGAGTCGTTCTGCAAGGGCAACCCGAAGGGGACAATGAACTACTTCAAAAGCTTTAACTACATAGTGGCGGACGAATACCATTATCTGTTAACGGATGCAGCTATCAATAAATACATCGACCTCTCCTATGTGACGCTGAATGAGCTGACAAAGTATCGCCCGGTAATCTTTATGAGTGCAACCGCACATCCATTCTTTCACCGTTGGCGGGATGAGACAAATGAGGTCCTGCCGGAGAACTACTGTCATATCCCATCGGACTACAGTTATGTGGAGCGTGCGGTCTTTTACTGGACAGATGCTGAGGAAATCAAAATAATTCGACAGGAAGCAAGGCGGGGGAAGGTTCTGGTATTCGTCGATCGGATGAGCAGATTAAAAAAACTGGTGAAAGAATTAGAAGACGAGTTTGCAGGTGAG
>JAIIAN010000638.1 GCA_022717655.1 Bacillota bacterium
AATTTTTTGGTGTATATGGGATTGTATAAAGCGATGGCTGACGGATTTAAAGAAGTACGACTTGAAGTGATTGTGCCGATCGGAATTGGTGGGATTCTTTGTGTTCTTGGATTGTCAAAAATCATGGATTACATTTTCTCAAAGGCATATAGCAAGCTATTCCATTTCATTTTAGGTGTAGTTTTTGCTTCAACGATTATGATCATTCCTACCGATTACGCGGGATTGGGAGTTGCTGGGGTACTAGCTTGTCCTGTTCTTTTTATAGCCGGTACAGCACTAGGTTGGTGGATGAGCCGTTTGGAGGAACAATATAAGTAAAGATAGATTGATAATAAAAACAGCACACGGGTGATTCAAACAAAAAGGTTGGCATCTTTTTTGTAAAATCATTCGTGTGTTTTTCTATAAATTTTATAAAAACAAGTTGTTTTTAATCTTGGAACACGCTAGACTTAAACACGTGATTATTTTTGAAAGTTGGCGGAAAATGGAGAAAAAGAAAATGAATGGACTTACACAGCAAGAAGTAGTTCAGAAAATGGCTTCTGGCCAGCAAAATTGAGGTAGGAAAATATGAGATAGTTGAAAACTTTGATAAATCCATTATAAATATAGTAACAGTCTGTCGCCTTTCTATTGAAAAAGGAATAGATAGAGGTTTGACAGCTATGGCTCAAATAAAGAAGCTTCATCCTAATCTTGCTTTTCATTGGCATATCATTGGAGATGGTCCACAAAAGGATGAATTCTTGGAATTAACTTCTCGACTCAATCTTGATGGTATAGTTACATTTTATGGAGAAAAGGTAAATCCTTATCCATATATGAAGCAAGCTTCATTTTTCTTCCTTCCATCTTATCATGAATGTGCTCCAATCGTTTTTAATGAGTCTTTATATTTAGGTGTTCCTGTTGTCGCAACCAAAACCGTTTCTGTTAATGAAATGTTAATTATGCCAAAGGCTGGTTATGTCTGTGAAAATAGTATTGATGGTCTATTGGAGGGATTGGAATATGTATTGACAAATCCTAAGGTGCTTCAGAAATATAAGGATGCTATTTCAAATATGGAAATAAGTAATGTTTTAGGTGTTAAACAATTTTTAAAT
>JAIIAN010000639.1 GCA_022717655.1 Bacillota bacterium
TTCCACAGATACCGCTGTTGACTCCGGCGTTCCATGACGGATAGCGGCCATCACCATCGGATGCACCGCGGTTTAACGGGGTCCAGCCATAAGCCAGATAAACAGTGCCCGTGAATGTAGAGGCCGTGGTAACTTTGACTTTGTCCGGACCAACAATCTGCACTGAAGAGATTGTCAGCCGCGTGACATTACCGGCTCCATCATCCTGCCAGAGTTCAAAACCCTTTGCTCCGGACGGGTGTTCGGGGACAATGTCAGTCCTGAACTGAAGGGTGCCGACCGGGACATGAAACGCCGCCACCACGGTATTTGAGCCAACTTTATAAATGTCGATCGGATACAGAGGCTTCCACGGTTTTCCGTTCTCCATCCAGTATCGGATCGCCTTGGCGCGGAAAAGGCCAAGCCAGCGATAACCATGATTAGTAAGATGAACGCCGTCTGTATAAGGGAAAATATACATTGGGGTGCACAACTGAATCAGCGGGTTACTGATTGCCTCATCGAGCTGAGCGCGCGGGATATCAGAGCTCGGGTTGACTAATCCCTGATATCGTCCCTGAGACGCCATCTGATAAATAATCATCGGCATATCAGAGGTTGCGCGTGAAACACTCTTGGCTTTGTCGTTGATTGAGGACTGCATCAAAACCATTTTGCTACGGTAGTAAGAGTAAGAATTACCGAGATACGCATCCGCCTCCCCTGGAAGAATGTAAGGGCTGGTAACCCGTACTGATAGCCAGCCGATGCTGCAAGCTGTGCCGCTTTATCTATGCTGGACATGAGCTGGGTGTAAGATTCAGACCCTGGTTCGAGCTGAGCCATGGAATAACCACTCACGCCAGACGCCGCAGCCATATACTTTCTGTCTGGTGCTGGCGAATCATATTCCAGCTGATGAATCAGACTAGTATCGTGATATTGCTGCGTTGTTGTGTCGGGTACGGTGACCAGTGAGGTGAGTGTTTTGTTATACGTTACGATCCCCGTATCAAACATAAATGCGTTGGTTACCGGGGTGAGTATTCCGGCGCCAGCGTTCAGGCTGATGGAAAGACTTTGTCCGTATGCGCGACAGTCCACAAACTCAGGCCAGTATTGCGG
>JAIIAN010000640.1 GCA_022717655.1 Bacillota bacterium
TGATTACATTGTGCGGGCAGATCATTTTGCAGTTGGTGAGGTCAACCGGACAACTTATGAGCAGATCCTGGAAGGCGGAAAAGGACTGAATGTATCCGTAGTTTTGAAAAATATGGGACTGGACAGTGTGGCGCTGGGCTTTACTGCCGGCTTTACGGGGGATGAGATCGAGCGTCGGGTGGCAGAGCGGGGCGTAAGGGCTGATTTTGTCCGGGTAGAAGAGGGGATGTCCAGAATTAATGTGAAGTTAAAAGCCGAGGTAGAGACGGAGCTGAATGGACAGGGACCTCATATTGAAAAACGACATATTGAGAAGCTCTATGAAAAGCTGGAGCAGTTAAAGAAGGGAGATATTCTGGTACTTGCCGGAAGTATTCCGAATACGCTTCCGGATGATATGTACGAGCGGATCATGGAACGTCTGGATGGTCGTGGAATCCGGATCGTGGTAGATGCCACCAGAGAGCTTTTGACCAAAGTCCTTCAATATCATCCATTTTTGATCAAACCCAATCATCATGAATTAGGAGAGATTTTCCATGTGAAACTCAGTGATAAAACTGAGATTGCTTCTTATGCGAAGAAGCTTCAGGCGATGGGCGCGGAGAATGTACTGGTGTCCATGGCAGGAGATGGTGCGGTGCTGGTTGCTGAAGATGGAACCGTTTATGAATGTCCGGCCCCCAGGGGAAAGGTGGTTAATTCCGTAGGCGCCGGAGATTCCATGGTAGCAGGATTTTTGACAGGATATTTGGAGACGGGAAATTATCAGGAAGCGTTTTTAAGAGGTGCCGCAACTGGAAGTGCCAGTGCGTTTTCAGAGCAGCTTGCCACCAGAGAAGAGGCAGAGGCGCTTCTTACCCAGCTGAGGGAAGTGTGCTTATGAAAATTACAGACCTGTTAAAGAAAGAGAGTATTGAGCTGCATGGCCAGGTGAAGACCAAAGAGGAAGCCATTGACCGGATGGTGGAATTGATGGTGAGATCCGGAAATATCAGGGATGAGAATGCCTATAAACAGGGCGTGTTCAGCCGGGAAGCGGAAGGGACCACAGGGATCGGCGGCGGAATTGCCATTCCCCATGCCAAGAATCGCGGTGTAGCGC
>JAIIAN010000641.1 GCA_022717655.1 Bacillota bacterium
GATAAAATAAATATCCAAACTGAAGTAAAATAAGTAAAACTGTGATAAAAAGTCTGCTGATTAAAACTTTAAATATTTTCTTCACCTTATTCCCTCCTCTTTCTTTTCTACCCCTTATTTTATGCGTATTTTTCATTTTACCGCATTTTCTCCCAGAAATCAAATGTCCGGCGTATTCCTTTCCCTCTGTCTCTTTCTCTCTGCTTTTTATCTCTTCCATGTTCTTTTATTTTATCGAATCAGCCGCATGACATCCAGCCTCCCCCAGCCCTGTGCATGCTTGGATTTTCCAGTATCTACACTCGTCTCATAAAGCCGCAGTTTTACTTCTGCCGGTTTTAGATTTGGATAACGGCTTAAAAGCACCGCGACCGCCCCGGCCACCACCGGTGTTGCCATAGAGGTTCCACTTTTCATCTCATAACCATTTCCCATCCGCTTACAGCTGACAATCGCTGTTCCAGGAGCCACTACTTCCGGTTTCATAATGCAGGCCTCCGTCGGACCTCTCCCACTATACCCACGCATCAGGCCCAGATTTTTTGCTTCTCCTTCTTCATCATCACTGCTGCCTACCGTTATAATCTTCCGGCATAGCCCCGGTATCGTAATACTCTTATCCTTTGGCCCGTTATTTCCGGCAGCAGCAACCACTACGATTCCTGCATCCCAGACTGCTTCAATTGCTGCTAACAATTCCTCCTGTTCTTCCCTTCTGGCCGAAGCAAGCATTCCTACGGAAATATTTAAGATTCTGATATTCATTTTCTCATAATTTGCAATCAGCCATTTTAATGCAGATACCACCAGTCTGGTATTACCTTTTCCCATGCGGTCTAATACTTTTATCGCATATATCGCTGCTCCCGGTGCCATCCCCCGGTAACGTCCATGGGAAGCGAAACCAGAACCTGCAATAATTCCTGAAACATGGGTTCCATGACCATTATCATCATAAAGTATCTTCTTATCACCTACATAATCACGAAATCCTCTGATTCTTTGTCCAAAATCAATATGAGTTCCAATTCCTGTATCCATCACGGCTACGGTGACATTATTTCCAATATATCCTAGTTTATGAGCTTCATTCACCCTTGTA
>JAIIAN010000155.1 GCA_022717655.1 Bacillota bacterium
ATCTATTTCTTCTATAATTATCTTACACCTCTTTCAGTTCTTTTACAATTTCCTCTTTTAGGCTTATTCTGCTCGCCTTTTTCATCACAGTCACACACAATAAAATATTTATGATTAAATCTACTTTTTCAGACCGCAACAGTTCCATACTTTGTCTAATTGGTCTAATTGCTCTAACTTTAATGAAAAAGCAAGACCTTCCTGTAAATCCTTGTCATCTTCAATAATCAGTATTTTTTCATTTTAATCAGATTCCTTTCTTATTTTTCTAAATATCAAAAAGTTTAAATATGCACATACGAAAAAAAGTTCTAAAACAAATCGTTTCAGAACTTCTTAAATCAGAGGCGCCAACCAGATTCGAACTGGTGATAGAGGTGTTGCAGACCTTTGCCTTACCACTTGGCTATGGCGCCTTAGTGACTCCAAGGGGATTTGAACCCCTGTTACCGCCGTGAAAGGGCGGTGTCTTAACCGCTTGACCATGGAGCCAGATTTTTAATTGTTATTGGTGTTGCAACTGAAATTCATAATAGCATAGAACAAATAAAAAAGCAAGCATTTTTTTGAAAAAATTTAAAAATAGTTGAGAAACTATACTTTTTTTTAGACCTTTGCTATAATGTCTGCATGTTTGATGAGAAAAGTGAGAGGAAAATAAAAAAATGAAGTATTATATGGCTCCGTTAGAGGAGGTCACAGAAGCGATTTACAGAAATGCATACCACGCATTTTTCTTTCCGATGGATAAGTATTTTGCGCCTTTTATTTCTGCAAAACCAAATAAGGGTCGTCTGTTTAATTATAGAGAAAAACGAAATATTCTTCCGGAAAATAATCAAAATCTGAATCTTGTTCCACAGATATTGACGAATCAGAGTGAAGATTTTTTGAGAACTGTAAAAGGGTTAATGGAATACGGATACAAAGAAGTAAATTTAAATCTGGGGTGTCCGTCAAGACCGGTGGTAAATGGGGGAAGAGGTTCGGGATTTTTAGGAAAGAAAGAAGAATTAAAACAGTTTTTAGATGAGATTTTTGAGAAATGTCCGATAAAGATTTCGATTAAGACAAGGCTTGGTCGTTATCATGAGGAAGAGATAGAAGAATTATTTGAACTTTTTTCCAAGTATCCTTATGAAGAATTAATTGTTCATCCGAGAGTTCAAACCGATTATTATAAGGGAAGTCCACGATTCGATGCATTTGCAGGTATCTATCAAAAGAATGAAAAGCCGTTAATCTATAATGGAGATATTTTTACCAAAGAAGATTATGAAAATGTAGTGAAGCGATTTCCCAAAATAGATGGCGTGATGCTCGGAAGAGGAGTGCTTGCAAATCCAGGTCTGCTTTCCGTGATTCATGGACAAGAACTGCCGTCACTTGAAGTCTGGGGAGCATTTTTGGAACGTCTTTATCAAGATTTTACCGAAAATGCAGTCAATGAAGAGAAAGCTTTATTTAAATTAAAGGAAATCTGGTGTTATCTTCGATATTCGTTTCCAAGGGTGGATATCTGGAATACAAAAATCAAACGTTGTCAGAATTTGAAAGAGTATCGAATGGCAGTGGAAGAATTATTGAAACATTATCCGGAAATACCAGATGGAGCATTTGGAAAGCTGGATGAGGAGGGAAAATAGGATGAAAGAGCAAAAGCAAAAAGAACAGTATGAAATTCAGGCAATTGCGCATATTGTTACGGATTTTTCTTCAAAATTTGGAATTCCAAGACAGAGTGGTCTGGTCGAAGAATTAGAGGGAAAGATTTTGTTTGAACCAGAATATGGAACAAAAGAAGCGGTAAAGGGTTTGGAAGAATTTTCTCATATCTGGCTTATCTGGGGATTTTCTGAAAATAGAAGGGAAAACTATTCCCTGACAGTCAGACCACCGAAATTAGGCGGAAATACAAGAAAAGGAGTATTTTCCACCCGCTCTCCATTTCGCCCGAATGGAATGGGATTATCCTGTGTCCGGTTAGAACGGATAGAATTTGATGAAAAAGAACGACCGATTCTTTATGTAAAAGGTGCAGATTTGATGGATGGAACACCGATTTTTGATATCAAACCTTATATTCCGTATTCAGACTGTCATCCGGAAGCAGAAGGCAGTTTTGCGAGTGTGCATCAGAATGATAAGATAAAAGTCTGTATTCCAAAAGAACTCGAAAAACTTGTGCCGGAGAAAAAAAGAACTGCTCTTTATGCAGTATTAGAACAAGACCCAAGACCGGCTTATCAACAAGACCCTGAGCGGATTTATGGATTTTCGTTTGCAGGGATGGAAATCCGCTTCAGGGTAAAGGATGACTGTCTGACAGTCTGTGAGGTAAAACAAGAGTCTTATTAAAAAAATTGGAATATAGTGATGCTACACCAGTGTAATTTGATAGTGTTCCAGCCAGTAATTAATCTGCAGGAGATAAGCAAGCATCTGAGGTCCAGCCATAAGCTGGCCATACCATGGTCTGGTGTAATCCGATGGTGTTTCTAAGAATTGATGAACTTTTTTCGTATCCAGCAAAGGACGGATTGGTGCATTTGGAGAGGCAAGCACTTCTTTTAGACGGTCAGCAAGGAGGGCTTCGTAAGCAGGGTCATAAGTTTTCGGATAAGGGCTTTTTTTCCGCCACAGGATTTCTTCTGGGAGGAATTCAGAACCGGCGTATCGAAGCAGACCT
The DNA here is from genome assembly GCA_022717655.1 of Bacillota bacterium. Classification (GTDB taxonomy): domain Bacteria; phylum Bacillota; class Clostridia; order Lachnospirales; family Lachnospiraceae; genus Blautia. The sequence continues at coordinate 2,690 of JAIIAN010000155.1, forward strand.
TTTACAATTCCATCCGGACATTTCATTGACCAAGGAACATTAAAAACATATTCGACAATGCGGTAATCGGCAAGCGGAACGCGTGCTTCTAAGCCGGAGTACATACTGGTGCGGTCCATACGGTTTAAAAGTGTCATCATAAACCAGCGCAGATTGAGATAAGAAATTTCCCGTCTGCGTTTTTCTGTTGGAGAATCCGACAAAAGGCGTGGAGTTTCGGCGATGGTTGCTTCATAAGCAGAAGCAGAATATTCTTCCATTGGAAGGCTGGATAGAACATCATCGGATAATAAAAGTTTTCGTGGAGCTAAATCAGAGGACCACGGAAAAGCAGGCGTGCGAAATGCCTTTTCCTGATGAAACCATGGATAACCGCCGAAAATCTCATCTGCACATTCTCCGGTTAACGTGACTTTATTATAAGCAGTCACTTTGGAACAAAAATATAACAGAGAAGATTCTACATCCGCCATGCATGGCAGGTCGGCAGCATCTACGGCACGAAACAGACAGTTAAATTGTTCGGTATTATCACATTCTAAAAGGTGATGAGAGGTGTTAAGATACTGGCTTGTTTTTTTCGCCCAGGGAGCATCCTGACTTGGCTGAAAAGAGTTGGACCGAAAATATTTTGCATTATCTTTAAAATCAAAAGAGAAGGTATTTAATTTTCGACCCTGTTTTTGTAATTCTTTTGCACAAATCGCAGTGACCAGACTGCTGTCTAATCCACCGGATAAAAAGGTACAGATTGGAATATCAGAAAGCATCTGCATTTTTACGGAATCTTCAATCAGCCATGCAGTTTTTTCGACGGTTTCCAAAAAAGAATCTTCGTGTGGATGACTTTCTAATCTCCAGTAAAACTGTCTGTTTAAGCCGTCCATGGAAAAGGTCAGAAATTCGCCAGGAAGCAGTTCAAAGACATTTTGAAAGACACCGTTTCCACAGGTGCGGGCAGGACCAAGAGCAAAGATTTCGCAAAGTCCGTTTTTATCAACGACAGGATTGACATCGGGATAGACAAAGAGTCCTTTGATTTCCGATGCAAAAACAAGCGTGTTATCTGTTAGCGTAAAAAATAACGGTTTAATCCCAATCCGGTCACGGAAAAGCCAGAGCCGTTTTTCTTCTGCATGATAAATTGCAATTGCAAAGATACCGTTTAATTTTTTAATAAAAGCTTCCCGATAGAGCATAAAACCGTTTAAAATTACTTCGGTGTCACTGTTTGTAACAAAGACAGCCCCATCTTTTTTCAATTCTTCCCGCAAAGGTTTCATGTTATAAATTTCGCCATTAAAGACAATCGAATAATTTCCGGAGGCACATTGTTTTATCATGGGCTGATGACCGGTTAGTAAGTCAATAATTTCAAGTCGTACATGAGAAAGTCCGCAGTGAGAGGAAAGATATGTTCCCTCATCATCCGGACCACGTCGTTTAAGAGTACGGTTCATGGCTTCAAGAATAGAAAGCCATTTGTTTTGCGTCTGCATAAAATCGTTTCTGGGATTACAAAATCCGGCAATTCCACACATAGAGATGCTCCTTTCAAAATGCCAGGTACTCTCGGGAATTTACTGTGTCTGCTTTTAACGAGAAAATTCCGAGAGTACCGTTGTTATAGTTTTGTGTTTGTATCAGGTTGGGCTAGTGTCCTGTATCATTGACTACCAGGCTTTGATTAAAGGCTGAATCTGCTGTTTGTTTAAAGCAGATTCGATAGATGGAATCAAAAGTTCAGGATGTGAAATCAGCGAAGTTGGTTTTTTGACTGGATTGTCCTGTCCAAAGGGAATAAAGAATATATTTTTTGCGTTAATTAAAAGCCCGATATTTTTCATATTCAGCCCAAGGGCATCGTTTGTGGAGACTGATAATAAGAGTGGTTTATCATTTCTAAGATGGGCTTTTGCCGCCATTAAAACCGGAGTATCGGTGATTCCGTTTGCAAGTTTTGCAAGTGTATTTCCGGTGCATGGAAAGATGACAAGCAGGTCAAGCAGACTTTTGGGTCCGATTGGTTCGGCGTCTTTGATGGTAAGAATTGGAGGAATACCCGTAATTTCTTCTGCCTTTTTTAAGAAACTTTCAGCCGTTCCAAAACGGCTGTCAATTCTTTGTGCAGAGTCAGAAAAAATGGTCTGTATGACAGCTCCTTCTTTTTGGAGGGCTTCAAGTTCTTCAAAAATACGGGCGTAGGTACAAAAAGAACCAGTAAAGGCAATGCCTATTTTTTTTCCAGATAATGACATAAGAAAGAACCTCTCCTTTTTTTAGGGTTAGGATGAAATTTTAATGTGCTGAAAAATGAAAGACATCATTTTTTCAGCAGAGGAAAGTGGTGCGTATTTTCCAGGAAGTCCTAAGAGCAGATGTGCATTTTTCCCCATTGCTTTTGCCTCTTCAAGATTAAATCCACCAGGGACAGATGCAAGGTCAATTAGCAGGGCAGAAGGCGAAATCTGTTCTAAATGGGTGCTTGTTAAAATGGGTGCAGGGATGGTATTAAAAATAAAATCAAAAGAAGATAAATTGCAATCAGAAAGCTGGTTTAAAGGAAAAGCCTGTGCTCCAGTTAAAGAAGCCTCGGCAAGCTGAATAGGATTTCTTGCAGAAACACTTAGATAAGGTGTTTGCATAGAAAGCAGTCGGGCGAGTGCTTTGGCACATTTTCCATATCCTAAGATAAGACACCGGCTTTCAAAAAGCGTGCGGGGACTTAAGAGGATAGCAGTTGCAAGAGCGGATTCTGCGGTTGTTTTTGCATTCCAGTAAGAAAATTCAGGCGAAGCCATGAAGTCAAAAGCAGAGACATTTTTTTTATCAATGAGTTCTAAAAAAGTATTTGGAATACAGCCGGCAAACAGGGTGTGTCTATCAGAGAGCAGGTTAGAAAATTCTAGAACAGAAGTTTTATTGAAAAGTTTAGAAAACGGAATCGGTGCAATACAAACAGAAGAAGAGGAGACTGCTTCTAGAAGAGAGTCTAAAGGCTGGATGCAGGGAGCTTTTAAAGGTTCGCAAAGCCCATAATGGCAGACACAGTATCCTTTTAAAGCAAGTAATTTGGCAAGCCAGACCTGACGCATATCTCCTCCGAGGATGGTAAAATCAAATGTTTTTTTATTCATGTTTGTTCCTGTCAGAAAAAACATTTCTTTACTATATGATGAAAGCACGAAAAAGGTGCAGACAGTTACTGGTACAGAAACAGTACAGCGCTTGATACAGATGCTTGAGTTATGCAGTGTCGAAATTAACTAGCGGTGTTCACGTGCAGACATTAAAAAAAGCTTTTTGTAGGCTCTCGAAAAGGTAGAATAGTTTTTAAATCCACTTGAAAAACAGGCTTCTGTGACAGAAGTTCCGCTTTGAATTAAGGCACGGGCATGAAGCAGACGCTTGGTAGAAATATAATTGGCAACGCTGTATCCGGTTTCTTTTTTAAATAAATGCATGAGGTAATAACGGCTCATATAAAATTTGGAAGAGAGTGTATCAATACTTAAATCTTCCACAAGATGTTCTGCAATGTATTCTAAAATCGGCAGAATCTTGGAGTTGCAGTAGCTGTTTGGAACGTAGGCACTTGAATAAGAATCCATGGAAGCACGATTTAATAAGATCAAAAATTGAAGAAATAGTGTGTTCTGATATAGACCAGAAGCAAAGTCATCCTGTGCAAGAGAAACTTCCAGTTCAACCAGTGTTTCATAAAGACGGCTTTTGGCAAACAGTTCGACACGAAGTACGTGAGAATGATTATTTTCTGCATTGGTAAAACAGGAATCCAGCAAATCTCCGGATTCTTTATAACGTTCCAGAAAATCCGGTGAAATATATAGAATCATGCGTTCATAAAAAGTACTGTTAATAACCGGTTTATGAATTTCTCCGGCATTTACCAAAACTAAATCATAAGGTTTTAAGTCATAGGTTTTCCCCTCAATGTGGTAAGTGACATCACCTTTTAATAAAAGAAATACTTTATAAAAATCATGATAATGATAGGAAACCGGAAGGGGTTCTGAGTCTGCTAAATGAAACAGACGAAAGTTGTCATTGAGATATCCGGCTTTATTAAAGGTTTCTGATTCGATACGTTCCATAGGTTTTAAATCCTTTCGGTTTTTCTGATAAACTGAACATTTTTTGCAATATTTTTGGCATAATACTTATATTATAACATAAAGATGTCTGATACACTAGGAAATAGATGGACTTCTGAAATTAGAAAAATAGAAAATTGGGGGAAAATAAAATGGAATTTGTAAAATATCAGGGTATCGGAAATGATTATCTGGTGTACGATGTTATAAAAAATGAAGAAGTACTGACCAGAGAACAGATTAAAAAAATTTGTGATCGAAATTTTGGAGTTGGAGCAGATG
>JAIIAN010000642.1 GCA_022717655.1 Bacillota bacterium
ATAGCTTTAGCTAGTTCTTCCAAGTCGACAAAATCTCTACCCCAATTCGTTTTTATCAGCGTAGTTTCCAAAACCTTTCCTTGAATGCTATCTCGTGTAAACTCCACAGTTGATAATTGATTCAGCTCTAAAAGAACTTTTAAAGCATCCAAAACTAATTGAAGCAATCCCTTTGCAGTTGGTTCAAAACTCCCCACTGCGTTTCGCAATGCGATAGCATTGCGGAGCATCTCAAGCATACTCTTCAAATCAAATTGAGCCACAATGTTTTCAGCCTTATATGACACGATTTTTTCTTCATTACTATATAAACGCTGTGCATATGTTGGTTCTTTTTTATCAATACAAGATATATACGATGAGACAATAGAATTTAAATCTTTTACCTTTTCTGGACCTTCATCCTTTCCAAGAACCTCTTGGCATTTTGAATCAAACGTCTTTACTGCATTTTGGCATGTCTCATCTATTTCTTCATTTGACCGAATAACAAGTGATGAAAGTGCCTTTCTTGCATTCGAGTCCTCATTATCTCTCCATGCTGACTGCCTAATGAGTTCTCTTCTTTTTTCGCTTAACACATCTTCCATAGAAGTAGCACTCGTCGCACGTACTTTACTCATCCTACTTTGACGGTCTTGTATACGTCCACTTTTTTTTGGTTTCATAATATATAGTTTATTCATATTATATAATTTGCAGCTCAATTAATATACAATATTGCTGCATGTACTCCTTTCCAAGTACATTGTCTCAAAAGCGGATTAATATTCAATGTTCTTTGAGACTAAACACATTTTATAAACTCACAGTTCCGATTAAATAATGGCATCCTTAAATCTTTTGTCCCATATTCTACAGAAAATGATTGCATCCTATGCGATTCAACTTCCTCCTTTACGAACTCACAATGCGTTTGATCTGCTAACGCTATTACCACATTAGAATCTTCCAAAGAACATGTAGTATCCAGTAGCACCATGCCACTGCACATGCCGTTTCTATAGGTGGTTAAATCAGCTATTTGAGCTACCCAAACAAATCGCGAATATGGAATGTATAATAAATTTTCCAGCTCAGCCGGGACTTTTTCTTCTTTTTG
>JAIIAN010000643.1 GCA_022717655.1 Bacillota bacterium
TTGGAATGCATTGCAAGCTGAGCCAGTCCAATGTCCACGGTATTCAGTGCAACCTGATTGCCGGAGATATTTCCGAGTGTCGAACCGCCGAGAATATCGGAACGGTTGTGGAAAATCTGTACCGGAACTCCTGCGTGACTGCACATCGTGCGGAAAATTGCTCCGGATACTGCATCTGTCGTGTACTTCTGGTTTGCACTGTACTTAATCACGATTCCCCTGTTCATATACGGGCGATTCGTCGGATCTGCCTTGTCCGGCTGATTCGGATGCACGCTGTGCGCATTGTCCGCGGAGACCATGAAGCTCGATGCAAGCGCCGTCAGATAATCCTCCTCGCTGTGTCCAAGCGCACTGTTGATCCGGTGCAGAACATCCTTCAAGAAGGTCGAGGCAGCCCCCTGCTTCGTCCCGCTTCCGACTTCCTCGTTATCGAGAACACAGTGCACCGCAATGCTCTCGGTCGGCTCTGCTATCAGAAATCCCTTCAGAGATGAAAATGCACACTGGAGATCATCAAGGCGCGGAGCAGAGATAAATTCTCCGTCAAGACCGACAACCGTTCCCTTCGTGCGGTTGTAGAGGAAGAGATCCATATCAAGAATATCCTCCACCTTCACTCCTGCGGATTCTGCGATGAGCGCACAGAACTTCTCTCTTGCGCTAGATGCATCGCTCTGTGCGAGCAGAGGAAGCATATCCTTCTGTGCATTGAACTCATATCCGTCATTTGCCTTGCGGTTCATATGAATCGCGAGATTCGGAATGATCATCAGATCACGGTCCACATTCACGAGACGGCTTGCAACGCCCTGCTCAGTGTGAACGACAACTCGACCTGCGACAGAGAGCGGTTTGTCGAGCCACGGCGCAAGAAGCAGTCCACCATATTTCTCCACATTGAGTTTTACATAGGTCTTGTCCACCTCAATCTCCGCATTCGCCTTGATCTTGAGTGCCGGAGAATCGCTGTGGCTCGCCATGATCTGAAATCCGACAAAATCCCTTTTCGGAATCTTAAATGCGATCAGCGCCGAGTCATTTCTCGTCACATAGTAACCCTTTCCCGGCTCTAAATTCCAGTGCTGTCCCTCTAAAAGG
>JAIIAN010000644.1 GCA_022717655.1 Bacillota bacterium
GTATCTCTCCAGTGGCGCAGCAGGTATAGGGTGTTCAGGCCTATGACGGGAGTGTAACAGAATTCTTAGAAACGCGATAACCAGCCCGTTCAAGCATCTGCGTAAAGAGTGTCGGTGTTCCTATTATCTCATCATCCTGTAACGGCATAAATGATATCTCATCGCCGCGTCTATACATGAGCGCGCGACCACTGTCAGGAAATGAGTGCAGTCTCGCAACGATAACCCCATCGTTGCACCTGATGATTGCATAACCTTTCGTTGGTATCTCATTCTGCTTTTGCACTTTGATTCTCCTTCTAAAGATCCCCAATATTAACAACAAGTAATCAGTAGAAGACGCTCTTCACAGTTTCTTGTCTTTGAATCTTCAATCTGTCCTGTATCTCTTTCAGAAAACCGCCTTCCATTAGAATACAGAAAGTTAAAAATACACGAGCAATCACCACACTTTCTACGAAGGACAGCCATCAAGTCTTTTCTAATAGCCATCCGCTCAGGCAGATGCGATACGTGATCAGGTGTAATGTCTCCCATCGTTAATCCTCCCAATAGACATACTGTATATATAAACAGTATTATTAACTCCGTAATATCGAATTGCAATTGGTTTAGATCGTTGTTTTTTCAAGTTTTGCTGAAGGAAGGTCGGCATCTCTATTCCTCACAAGCGAACGTAGGGGGGCATGAAGAACCTCATATCACCCCGCCTACGAATGAGTGCAAAACAACCAAAAGGAGCGAAATATGTTCATTTTTGTTGCGCTTTAAGAAAAATGTCTCATAATATTGAGACAGATTCCTCAAAAAAATTGAGATAGGTTATGAGTAATTACCAACTAACTAGCAAAGACATTAGCGAGCTTGTAAACTATCGTTTAGCCTCACGTAAAATTACCATTAGAGAATGTGTAAATAATTACAATAAACAAAGAGTTAAAGATCAAAACCTGCAAAAAGCACCAGAATTAAACAAAGATTTTTTGCTACGTATTAAAAATAATAAATTTGAAGTCATTAATGAGCGTGTATCAAAATTATGCGACTATCTCGAAATCCCAATTAACAAAACAAGCCCAAGAAAAATTTTCCAAAAAGAA
>JAIIAN010000156.1 GCA_022717655.1 Bacillota bacterium
AATATTATTAAAGAAGCAGCTTCTTTTCTCTTTTGACCTTCTTGCAAGTAATAGACTAAAAGAGCAACCAACCCAACTAATGTAGGCAATATTTGAAACCAATTTTCTATAATTTTTTCTAACATTTTATTTCACCTCACTATAACTATACAAGTATCCAAAGCTCACTTACATAATTCCAAGCTTTACTGCATAACAAACTATAAAATATTAAACATGCTTGCGAATAATTGCTATATGGCTTATATGGGTATATTATATACACCGCTATTCTATAACTTCTCAAGAATAAATTCCAACCCTCCCTCCTCTGTAATTTTATATTCTATAACTCTTGAATCAGTACTTATTCTTCTACCTGTTTGATAAAACTCAACCACAATCTGACTTTTCTTATGATTAATCTCGTAATAAATTCCCAATTTATATTTATAAGTATGTAAGCTTGTAAGCAACCTTAGTCTATTTTTATCTCTTTCTTTTGCGTCACCTCTAGCTGTACTCTTTTTCATTTCAAGAGCTAGCAAATTATCAGGATTTTCTTCACTACGATTATGCACTATAATATCAGGAAAAATATGCTTGGGAGTACCTTTTTCATCAGGTAGCTGCTTAACTTTATTGGTAGCCTTTTTTATTACCCTATTGAATTCAATATCAGCATGATAATTCTTTAAATCCTTCTTCTCGAGCTGCTTATTAAGCTCATACATCAAAGCACCACACAAGCAGCGTTCAGATAACTCGCGCTTCAGCAAACTTGCATGGTTTTTTAAGAAAGCTCTATTAGCTTCCCAAAACATCGCTTTTAAATTGTCAAAATTGATTTCTGGTTCAAATGTGTCCATGGTTCTTTTCCTCATTACCGCCAATATTGTCCGGTTATCTCTTTGTTATATCAATCCTTCAAACACTCCATCTCTAGAAGTTTTTTATAGGATACACTAAAAATACCTCGAAAAAGCATCAAAATCCCCTAATATCATCAAGGGATTTTCCTAAAAAAGCGGAACACCTTGCCACAAAATACCAAATAATTTGTTCTTTACTTGTCAGCTACTACGAATAAAGGAGGAAATGTCCCAAGTTAATTATATCAGAGATCTGCATAATAGTGGATACTGAAATTCAGGTACTGTCATAGTTTTTCGCAAATTTCTTCATACATCCTAGTAGAAGTTTAGTTGTATAAATTTAACGGTTAGTGCACTTCACCATTAAATATCCACTAGCTTCTGCTTTAGATACATTCGCTTATTAAGTTAGCTGTTTTTAAGATATTTCTGCTTCGCAATACAGTTCTTCGGCAAGCATATCTGTTAGATATTTCATGTTCTAGTAACATTTTTTCCCCAGTCATCGCTGGCTAATAACGTAATCTTGCACATACAAGCATCAATGCTGATTCACCATTAGGAACCATGCCTATCACTCTTGTGCGACACTTTATTTCTCTGTTTACACATTCAATAACGTTATTGGTACGTACACGCAGCCAATGCTCTGACGGAAATTTCACATTTAAGCCAAGCATTTTTGATTCAGATTGCTAATGGTTCCGGCTGAAACCTTCCATCCCCAGAGAATCATTGTAAGCAAAGATAGTCTCTATGTCTATCTTTTTGAATTTGTGCAACTTATTATACGTCATCAATTTAACCACTCTAAAATTGACTCTATAGTAGTTTTCTGCTATGATAAAGATGTTTTTAAATTAACTGAATATTAGTCTGCAGAGGAGTTCTGATATTATGATTTACATCCATACAACATATATTATAACAGCGATTGTGTTTTACCTGTTTTCCTACATCTACTACTTAAAAATCTCCCACGGCTTAGGAAACAAAGCAACTTATCTGCAAATGCGACGTTTTGTTCCCTGCGCCATTTTAGCGGTACTGCCAGCTGCTCTCGCCAGCTTGCCCTTATCTTCACCGCTGTTCTTAATTCCAGCAGTTATAGCAGTACTTTGGATTCTTACGTACCCCACTCTTTACTTCATCAGTAATCACAAGGTTTCTTCTGATTTTGAATTTCACTTCGAAGCTGTATTCGGCTTATATTTTATCGCATGGATTTCTTCTCTTGGTATTCTAGCGCAGCAAGTTAGCTGGCTCGCTATTCCTGCCACTATATTTATTACTCTTGCAGAGTTAATTATGCTCGCTATCCCTATAGCACAATTGATTTACTATGGCCTATACAAAGCTTGCATTAACGAAAATGGTATGGAAATGATTCAAGAAACTCACTACAACGAAATTATTGAGTATATTAAATCCATGCCTATCATGCTGAACATCATTACTTTCTTGGGCAGTATTTTCGTCACAGCTACTATGCTCTTCGTAAATTATCAAGAAATGGTAATCCAAAAGAATACTGCCATCCTTAATCTGGCAATAATCGTTGCTATAGCAATCTTTTTATCTACCTATCTTTGGAAGAAAAAGCATGGCGTTTTTGTTCGCACAGCCATTGTAGAATTTTATTTAGATGTCAACGAATATCTGGCAACTAATCTGCAATACAGCCAAAATATGCAGAAACGCATCAGCAAATTACAGGTTACATTATTGAACAAGACAGATAAACCGCACACTATTCTTTTGATTATCGGAGAATCTGCATCACGCGACTATATGAAAGCCTTCAATAAAGAGTACAAATATGATACCACTCCTTGGCTCGACAGGATGGCTCAAAGCAAAAATTTTATTCTTTTTCCTAATGCTTTCTCAATTGGTGCAAACACAGTCTTAGCTGTATCTAATGCTATGACAGAAATAAACCAATATAATGATAAAAAATTTTATGAATCATGCTCTATTATTGATATAGCCCATGCAGCAGGCTATAAGGTACATTGGTACAGCAATCAAGGCCACCTTGGTAGTGCTGATACCCCGGTCACATTAATTGCCAATACTGCAGATGTTGCAAAATGGACGAAACAGGAACTTAATCAAATTCAATATGACGAATCTTTATTAGATTATTTAGGAGAATTAGATACAACTAAAAATAATTTCCTTGTTGTCCACTTAAAAGGAAGCCATTTTAATTTTCTTAATCGTTATCCTGAAAGCTTTACTAAATTGGGTACTGCTGGAAAATATGAACTAGAATTAAACTATGCTAATTCCATTGCTTATACAGATTCCGTGCTTGAGCAAATTTTCAACTATGCTAAGGATAACCTTAACCTACAGGCGATGGTCTACTTCTCTGATCATGCCACTGTTCCAGACAAAAGACGCTCGCCAAACTTTGAAGGCTTGGCGAGCGTAAGGATTCCGTTTTTTACTTATTTTGCTGATGAGTATATAGCACGGCATCAAGAAGTATACGATACACTGAAAAAGCATGAAAACTTTTATTGGACTAATGACTTAGCCTATGAGTTATTATGCAGCATATTTGATATTAAATCGAACCATTTTGATGAAGCTAATTCCCTTGCGTCCGAAAGTTTTAAGTATAAACGTGAAGATTTAAGAACTAATTGTGGACAAACTAGAATATAGTGTAAATGAGGTCAGCATCACTGACTTCATTTTTCATTTACCTCTAAAGCGAGCATACCATGCGCACAACTTCTTTCTCTTTTTCAGAAGCATCTTCGCCCAAAACTTATTTCTTAAGCCGACAACTTCTGATTTATCTAAGCGTTCCTTAAGATAATCGTAAGCGTCAAATAAAACCATGACTTACAAATCGTAATCATCATAAAACGCTGATAAGGATTGGTAAACGCCCTTTATAAAACAAGTAAATTTATGGCTATAACATAAAAAAGATGTACTGCCTAATATCTCTAAATCATATATCTATACCTTGCGGCAACTTATTTATTAAATGTATCCTCAGCGCAAAATAAAGCATTAAGCACTTCATCCTTTTGGCAAGAGTTATTTTTTCATTTAATTCATTCTTAAGATATTTTTTTAAGTCGCCTCTCTCCAAAAGCCTAATATTTTCTTTGTATAATCTTTTATGATAATTTATAATAACACGCTTATTATATTTAGCTTTTGTAGACCTTGAATTTTCTCTAATCCGGTATTGAAATAATATCTCCGGAATTCGATACACTTTTACTCCATTTTCAATAAGCGATAGCCAAAAATCATAATCTTCTGTCGAATCTTTTACGTAATCTTTATATCCACCAACATTTACCCAATCTGTACGTTTAAACAGAGCAGTAACAAAAATACAATTATCCTTTAATATATTTCCTATTGTAAATTCTGGTAAATCCCAATATCCTGTTTTTCCTCCAATAAATTCTGCTTTACAATAAACAATACCTATATTTTCATTTTTAACCATTACGTCAACTGCTTTTTCTATATATGTGTTTTTTATAATATCATCACTATCAACAGGCAATATATACTCACCTGTAGCCTTGGTTATACCATAATTTCTTGCAGTAACTACCCCCCCATTTTCTTTTTCTATATATACAATTCTTTTATCTTTAGTTGAATATTCTTTGCAAATTTGTTTGCTATTATCTGTGCTTCCATCATTTATCAATATTATTTCTAAATTTCGATAGCTTTGATTTAATATTGATTCTATTGTCTCAGCTAAAAATTTTTCTGAGTTATATATAGGTACTATGACACTTACCAATGGTCTCATAACAATCATTCACCTATTTCCATACATCTTCTCATAATAATTCTGATACTCGCCATTAATGATATCCTTCCACCACTTCTGGTTCTCAAGATACCATTTAATGGTCTTTTTAATGCCGTCAGCGAACTTTGTCTCCGGCAGCCAGCCCAGCTCTTTATGGATTTTTGTCGGATCGATTGCATAACGCATATCATGGCCTTTGCGGTCGGTTACATGTGTAATCAAGCTTTCCGGCTTGCCTAACTCTTTACAAATCAGCTTCACGATATCAATATTGCGCATCTCATTATGACCGCCGATATTATATACCTCGCCTACTCTGCCCTCATGAATAATCAAATCAATAGCCTTGCAATGGTCTTCAACATACAGCCAGTCGCGTACATTCAAGCCTTCACCATAAACAGGCAGGGGCTTATCTGCCAATGCATTCGCAATCATGAGCGGTATGAGCTTTTCAGGAAAATGATACGGACCATAGTTATTACTGCAACGAGAAATTGTTACGGGTAAGCCATAGGTTCTGTGGTACGCCATTACCAGCAAATCTGCACCAGCCTTCGAGCTACTGTACGGCGAACTAGTATGAATAGGTGTTTCTTCTGTGAAGAACAGGTCTGGTCTGTCTAGTGGCAGGTCGCCATATACCTCATCAGTAGATACCTGATGATAGCGCTTAATACCATACTTACGACAAGCGTCCATGAGCGTCGACGTACCCATGATATTCGTCTGCAAAAAGATACCAGGATCTTCAATTGAGCGGTCGACATGAGACTCTGCCGCGAAATTTACCACTATATCAGGATGCTCTTCTTCAAAAAGCTTATTCACTGCTGTTCTGTCACAGATATCTGCTTTAACGAAGCGAAAGTTTTTGTTGTCCATGACAGGTGCCAGTGTAGAGAGATTGCCTGCATAGGTCAGCTTATCCAAACAGATAATACGATAATCTGGATATTTCGCCAGCATGTGAAAAATAAAGTTGCTGCCAATAAAGCCAGCACCACCAGTTACAATTATATTCATGATTTACTCCTCAATTTCCTTTAAATATCTTTTCAAAGCATCTTTCCAGTCAGGTAGTGGTTCAAACCTTTTCTCTATCAGCTTGCTTTTGTCCAATCTGCTGTTGAACGGCCTCTTCGCCTTGCTCAAACCATACTCCTCAGTTGTTACAGGCACGACCTTCGTTGCATAGCCTACCTGTTTAAAAATCTCGCAGGCAAAGTCATACCAGGAAATATAGCCACCCTCATTTGTCGCATGATAATAACCGTATTTTTCTGTCTCTATCATGTCGACTAAAAGTCTTGCCAAGTCAAACGTATAAGTCGGCGTACCAATCTGATCGTTTACTACGCGCAGAGTATCAAACTTCTTACCTACGCTCAGCATTGTCTTAATAAAATTGTTGCCGTTCTTGCCAAATACCCAGGCAATGCGCACGATAAAGTATTTCTCCAAAGTTTCAGCTACTGCTAATTCTCCTCGTAGCTTACTCTCTCCATAGATATTTAGGGGAGTATAATCCTTGCAATCTGGCTGCCATGGCGCTATACCCTGTCCATTGAAGACATAATCTGTACTAATGTACATCATCTTGCAGGAACACTTTTTGCATGCCTCTGCAATGTTTTTTGTGCCATCTACATTGATGGCACAAACCTTTGCCTTATTCGCCTCTTCCTCCGCTGCATCCACAGCAGTCCAAGCAGCACAGTGAATCACTGCCTCTGGCTTAATTTCAGAAATCACCTTGTTCACTGCCTCTGTATTAGTAATATCCAACTGTATATATTGATAAGGCAGATTAATATTTTCCTTTGGCTGGATATCACTGCCAAAAGCCTCGTGACCACGCTTCGCTAATTCGTTCATCACGTCATAGCCAAGCTGCCCACCTACACCTGTAACAAAAACTTTCATGATTCCCTCCAATTTTTATATCAATCATTTATCTCAATATTATATATTTTTTCTAATATATTATCCGATATATGTTTGATTTTCTTTCTATTTTCTACGTCAACATCAGTATGTTCTATATATTCCTCCAACTTATTATATGCTTCTTTGCAAAATAAATAATATGTATCTTGTAGATTGTTCATTTTGATTTTATTTATAAATTTATTTTGGATATATAAATTAAATAGTAACAACGACTTTACTGGATTATCTTTTTTTGAAATTCTAAGATGCATTAGCAGATTATGTGCTTTTTTAAATAAATCTTCAATATCACAATTTTCTTCATCCCTAATAATTAATAAGTACAGCTTTGCCTGCTGAGTATCCACCTGAAATGGCATATTACCATGAGCATCACAAAAATAAGCGTATGCATTTTGCAAATATACCTGTGCTAAATCATATCTTCTAAAATTCATACAAGCAATAGCATATTG
>JAIIAN010000645.1 GCA_022717655.1 Bacillota bacterium
AAATAGGTTAGAAGTTCTTGAGGGCGGGAATAAACTGGAAATGAGGAAATGAAATGAATTTTTTAAATAAAATGGAACGGAAATTCGGCAGGTATGCAATACCGGAATTGACGAAATACATTATTTTGTGTTATGTGATTGGATATGTGTTAATCGTGCTTCAAAACATGACCGGAGTAAGTATTATGGGCTATCTGGCTTTGAGTCCGTACCATATACTACATGGACAGATTTGGAGACTGGTGAGCTGGGTGTTAATCCCGCCTTCAGGACTGGATATTTTTACAATTATTATGCTGCTCTTTTATTATTCACTGGGAACAGCGCTTGAAAGAACATGGGGAGAGTTCCGTTATAACGTATATATTTTCAGCGGAATTTTATTTACAGTCATTGGAGCTTTCTTACTGTACTTCATTGGCGGACTTACAATTTCCCTTTATGGAGCAAGTATAATTTCAACGTATTATATTAACTTGTCAATATTCCTTGCATTTGCGGCAAATTATCCGGATATGCAGGTGTTATTATACTTCATCATACCGATTAAAATTAAATGGATGGCATATCTTGATATTGCTTATCTGGCTTATAACTTTATTTGTGTATCAGGATATGGTGCATGGGCGGTCCGTATGATGATTCTTGTGTCGTTATTGAATTTTATTATTTTCTTTTTTATGACGAGAAATTACAAATCAATTTCACCACGTGAGATGCACAGAAAACAGCAGTTTAAAAAGGCAGTTCATCCGAAGATGACACCAAATATAACCAAGCATAAATGTGCAGTCTGTGGAAGAACAGAAAATGACGGGGACGATTTGGAATTTCGTTTCTGTTCCAAATGCAATGGAAACTATGAATATTGTCAGGAACATTTATTTACACATACACATATCAAATAATCAGGAGGATATGATATTATGCGCAGGACAAAGATTGTATGTACGATGGGACCAAATACCGATAAAAAAACGATAATGAGTGCACTCGTAAGAAATGGAATGGATGTGGCAAGATTTAACTTTTCGCATGGGGACTATGAGGAACAGAAAAATCGTATGAATCTGCTGAAAAACGTAAGAGAGGAAT
>JAIIAN010000646.1 GCA_022717655.1 Bacillota bacterium
ATATTTTCATACATGGCATCTCTTAAATTACAGGCCAGTCCCGAAGATGCATTTGCCGCATATTTTCCCGCCAGCACTCCAAATAACAGACTAAACAAAGCAAATATCAACATAATACTTCCATACAGTCCAACTTTTTTCATATTGCCAGCTTCAATTCCCTGGTCAATAATCATCGCAGTAATAAAAGGAATTAATACTTCCATTACTACTTCAAGTGCTGCAAACAAAGGCGTCAGCAGTGATGATTTTTTATACTGCTTTACCTGTGCTAATAATGTTTTCAGCATTTTTTTACCTCCTAATCTACATAAGTTTTTCTATAAGCCTTTCTATTTTTACACATTTTGTTTTGAAAGTAAATTCAAAATTTGTTATTATTAATAAAAAGTCTTTATTATTAAACCTAACATCATTTTTTTATCCCTAATCAAGAAAGGAATTTTATAAATATGAACACCATGCAGTTAGAATGTTTCCTTGCCGTTGCTGACAATTTAAGTTTTGCAAGAGCTGCCGAACAGCTTCATGTCACTCAGCCGGCCGTTACTCATCAGATTAATTCTCTCGAAAATGAATTGCAGGCAAAATTAGTCCGCCGAACGACCCGCATTGTCGAATTGACTGCCGACGGAAGAACGTTTCTTGGCTATGCAAGAAGCATTTTAAAAGCCGCTCATTTTGCCAAAAATCGATTATCCGAGCATCATCAGGACTATATCCAGACCTTTGCCATTGGATGCCACAATCCGTTTGAATTAAACCTGATTGCACCTGCCTTAAAACAGCTTTATCAAAATTTTCCCATGCTTCACCCAGACCTGCGTATGATTCCCTTTCCTGCTCTTAGAAATATGTTAGAAGAAGAAGCCATTGATGTCATGATTGGATTTCGGGACGAAAAAATCAATCTTTCTTCTGTCACTTATATTGAGCTTGCACAAAGCAGTATTGCCTGCGCACTTCCTAAAAACCATCCTCTTGCAGATAAAAAACAGCTTACCTTAAAAGATTTAAACGAAGAACCTGTGGTTTTATGTGAACCGGACCGTTGTGCAGAAGCAATCGCTCATATTCAGGGTCAGCTTCTTGC
>JAIIAN010000647.1 GCA_022717655.1 Bacillota bacterium
GGTAGAGAACATACGGGTCTCCTCGCCGCCGTGGGTCACGTTGATGTGGTCCACATATTTCATTAAATCGATGGCTTCTTTTTTGCCGATATATTCGTATAAAGTTCCGCCAAAGTCATTGGTGATGTTGTATTTTCCGTCAGAGAATGCACCTGCACCGCCGAAACCGTTCATAATTGCACAGGTCGGACATTTGATACAGGATTTAACTTTCACGCCATCGATCGGGCAGTGGCGTTTTTCCAGAGAGTAACCGCTCTCAAACACTGCTACCTTTAATTCCGGCTTTTTCTGCATCAGCTCATATGCGGAGAAAATACCGCCAGGGCCAGCGCCGATAATGATGACGTCAAACTGGTTATTAGAATTCATGTAGAAGCTCCCTCCATGTCTACCAAAGGCTTGGTAAATGAAATTTGTTATCATTGCCAACACATGATTCTATCATAAATAGTAAGAGGTTTCAAGGAAAAAGTTGAGCCTTTGCAAGAAAAGTATGAGCCTTTGCAAGAAAAGTATGAACCTTTGCAGGAAAAGTTGAGCCTTTACAAGAAAGTTTGGAACTGTTATGCTAAAGGAAATGCCTGTGGAGGCAGTTTTTCCGTTACTGTACACGGGTAGGCATTTTCTGAACTGAAAATGCCGTATGATACAGTGGTGGTAACAGATTTTGCCGATTTAGAATGCGAAGCATCGGCAAAATCCGTTGCTGTTTGCGCAACGCGGGAACAGCAACAAAAATATTGTTTCCATGAAAAGCTCAGGCTTGATTGCCTGGGCTTTTTTCATTATAATAGAGGTATGCTGGGAAAAAGTTTGAAAATTTTGAAAAATTCCCAATGAGGAGGATACAATTCATGTTAAGAGAACGAAAAACACTTCCAGGTGTGAAGCACCAGGAGGTACGTGAGTATGAGACCAGACACCGTCAGACAGCGCTGAAGATCGCCAGAGAGGGCGTGGTGCTTCTGGAGAATAAAAAATCCGGTGAGAAGCCGGTTCTGCCGTTAAAGAAAGGTACACGGATCGGTCTGTACGGCAGTGGTGCCAGAAAGACGATCAAGGGTGGTTCTGGCTTTCCTGATCCAGATAA
>JAIIAN010000648.1 GCA_022717655.1 Bacillota bacterium
GTATTACCAAGAGTTCTCCCGCTCTTTAAAGAACAATACCCGAATTTTCACATCGATCTAAAAGAACGAAACGTCTCAGGAATTGAACAGGTATTAAAAGACGGAATCACCGATCTGGCTATTTACGCTGTCTCTTCCCGTGACCCAGAGCTGGAATACTTCCATATTAACAGTGAGGAAGTGATCCTTTGCCTGCCCGGCAACAGCAAATACCAGCAATATGCCATACCAAAAAATGGATTCAAGCATCAGTGGCTGGATCTGAAGCACCTGGAAAAGGAAACATTTTTCCTAAACGATCCTCTACAGTGGAAAATCGGTGTTTTAAGCCGCGACATTCTCCGGGAAACCGGAATCCAGCCAGAGATCATCGAGCTGCGAAGCCTGGAAACCTGTCTTTCTCTGGCATGCCAGGGACTTGGGTTTACCTTTAGTTTTGATATCTGTGAGACCTGCTTCCACAACTACACCTATCCGCCAGTCTATCTGTCTGTTGGAAATACGCCAAGAACCGCAGAATTTGTCGTGGCCTACCGCAAAGGGTATCAGCTCAGTAAGCCGGAAATGGATTTTTTACGAATGTTGAAAAGCCTGTTTGGAAGTGGGCAAACATAATAAGAGGCGGCCACCCCAGCCGCCTCTCTATCTTAGATTTTACCTGCCTTCACCTTACACCGTTTTTTATAAAATGCTATCCCATACGCCAGGATCTTCTCCCGTCCATCTTCCCGCAGCCGTTCTTCATACCGTTTCTCCCGGATCTGCGCCAATGCTTTTTCACAGGCATTTTCCAAACCAGCAAATGTCTGGGCATATTTTAGTTCGATGATGATTCCAGCATCAGGATCTTCTGGTTCAATCAAAATATCTACAAAACCATCACCAGACTCCACATTCGACCGGATCAGCCAGTTGGACTTGCACCGCAAAAGCCCCAGTAAGATTCCATGATAAAAGATCTCTTTTTCATTTTTATGGGACTTTGTATCAAAAATACTGATGGTATTTCCAAGGATTCTATTCAGGCACTGTTCTGCCTTCTCTGCCTCTCCATGTTCTAATGCAGCCAGCCACCCCTTCACTGGTTCTGGT
>JAIIAN010000649.1 GCA_022717655.1 Bacillota bacterium
GTATTCATCCAGCGTAAAAAAACTGGTGCCAGAAAATATCCCATCAAGGAAAGTGCTATTCCGGACACAATGCAGAACGCAATCGTTGTATGCAATGCGTCCGAAAGCTTCTCCCGATCCCTTCCCCCATAGTATTGTGCGATCAGGACAGCAGCTCCTGCAGATACTTCCAGAAAAAATCCCAAAATCAATCCGATGATCTGTTGTGTCGAACCTCCAACTGCTGCCAGCGCAGTTATCCCAACAAAATTGCCAACTACAATGGCATCTATCATATTATAAAGCTGTTGAAACAGCGTCCCTACCATGATCGGAATCGAAAAAAGCACTAATTGTTTCCAGATAACCCCTTCTGTAAGCAGTTGCTCCCGGAGCCTGTCTGTTTTATTATTCGGCTGCATCAGTCTTCCTCCATTCATCCCCATATATCTCGTTAATTCGATTATATCCTCTGTTTCTTTTCCACAATATATGTTCTTGTTGCAAGAAACAGTCAAAATATTAGTTTTATGTTGAATTATTGAGCAAAATATGTGAAAATGTAGGCAATCAACAGATACAAGGAGGCTCAACATGGAAAACAGTAACGTTCTGCATATTCCTGACCCTTCGTATTACCCCTTACGATTATTCTTCTTTGGCAGATCATCCTGTCAGCCAAAGCATAGCGTTGCAAGCCACGTCCGCCAAAATTATATTATTCATTTTATCACCGGCGGAAGCGGTTTGTTTTCCGCAGGACAACATATTTATCATCTGCATGAAAATCAGGGATTTTTTATTTCACCGGACACTCCTGTGTTTTATGAGGCCAGCGCCGATCATCCATGGGAATACTTCTGGATCGGAATAGACGGAAGCGGTGCCGAAGAT
The DNA here is from genome assembly GCA_022717655.1 of Bacillota bacterium. Taxonomy (GTDB): domain Bacteria; phylum Bacillota; class Clostridia; order Lachnospirales; family Lachnospiraceae; genus Blautia. The sequence continues at coordinate 874 of JAIIAN010000649.1, forward strand.
TTTTTTTCCCATCTGGGATTAACTGCGCAGTCTCCTGTATTTGAATGTCAGAATATTGCTGCCTTATCAGAGCTGATTGATGAAATGCTGAGCATCTCTCCGGATTCCTTTGAAAATAAATTAAAGCTGCAGGGACTTGCATTTCTCTTCCTGGCATCGGCTTCTTCCTCATGCAGCTCCATCTCAAACCCTGCGCCTCCGGAAGCCAACGCACACAT
>JAIIAN010000650.1 GCA_022717655.1 Bacillota bacterium
TAGGAAAGCAGGGTATCATGAACCGATGGCAATTCTTCATACGCTCCATGATGATAGAGGCAGACTGCTTTCTGGGCAGGGAGATTTAAAATGTGCTCACCCTTGCTTCCTGCCGGGACAACAGCAAAAAAGGACATATCCTTTGCATCCGTAATGGGAGCTTCCGTAAAATAAATCTGCCCGGTATGTGCCGGCCCATAGTTCTGCAGTGCTTCCAAGGCAACCTCTCTTAACAAATTCGTCTTTTCTGCGATGCTGTCACTTTCCGTTTTGCGGCAGTACACCGTTTGTGGTGGAATTGTAATGATTTCCATTGATTCAAATCCCTGATTGATTCTTTCGTATAAGGCTTTGATATTGGCATTTAATTCATCCCGCAAAGCTTCCAGCCTTCGAACCATGGATAAAAGGTCGTTGGAGTTGTCAAAGTAGCCATGGATTTCATCCAGTGATAGACCAAGATTCTGCAGCGAGCGGATGGTTCGAATCTTCGTCAGTGTATCAATAGTATAGTAACGATTGCCGGATGGGTCTTCTTTTTCATCCGGAAAAACCAGTCCATGAGCTTCATAATTTAAAATAATTCTTCTTGTGATGCCCACAAAGTCTGCGGCATCTCCAATTGAAAACAGTTCTTTCAAAATATTCCCCCTTTTTATTTATTCGGTGATTGTGAAAAGAATGGATTTAGAAATTTTGAAGAAATAAAGTCGGCTGCATCACTTCAAAACACCGTAGTTCTAAAATATATGTTTTGCTTTTCTCTATGAAAGCCAGTCTTTCTAATGTTTGACAGTCTGCGCCGGTTGTCCGCCTGCATACAGATACATAAACAAGCCTGTTAGGAGGTCTTGGCATTCTGTTATGCAACCGGCAATGCAGGCACAGGGATGTGCCTGCAAGGCGCAGTTGAATATGGATATGAATTTGCGCCGGTTGCCGGAATCATAAACTTATTTGCCAGAATGCCTAGACCTCCTTACGGGTTTGTGAAAGTATCTGTAGCAGACGGACAACCGGGCAGCCGGTCAAAGCAACGGAAAGACAGCTTACAAACAAGCAAAACATGTATTTTAGAACTGTGGTATTT
>JAIIAN010000651.1 GCA_022717655.1 Bacillota bacterium
TGTGCTCAAGGTGAACGACGAAGCCCCGCGGAAGGAGGATGGAACGGAGGACACGGCATGGGACCTCTACGCCTACGAAGGCACCACCATGACCATCACTGCCAGCACCGAAATCTTCAGCCTGAACGGCCAGCTCCTCGGCGAGGGCGACCACGTCAACGGCAACAAGAACACCGTGCAATTCACCATGCCGGACGACATGCCGGACAACGAAAACGTGGTGCTGAACGGAGCGATCACCTGCACCGAGCTCGTCATGGAGAATGGCTATCCGAAGGCTTCCAACGGCGGCACCATCCCCTGCAAGGGCACCGGCTGGGAGTACAGTAACGGCACACTGGTTCTGGAGAATGTAGCGCATTTTGATTTCAGCTCCACAGAGCCTGTGAAGTGTGCAATTCAATCGGGGGCGCATATTACCGGCGGCACCTTTGAAGGAACGGTGACAAACAAAAACCACGGCGGAGCGATCTCTGACGGCATCTTCAAGGGCAGCGTAGAAAACAGTAGTTCCATAAACGGCGGCATCTTCGCGGCGGGCCTGTCTAAGAATGACGGCAAAGTGACCGGCGGCGTGTTCAATGGGAACGCACACCTGACCGGGGTAACAGGTCTCCACTCTATCACCTTGAATGCGTTCCAATCCACGGACAAGATCGCGGAAGTCAACGGTGTGCTTGCGGATTGGAAGCCCTACGCCTACAAAGGCACCACCATGACCATCACTGCCAGCACCGAAATTTTCAGCCTGAACGGCAGACTCCTCGGCGAGGAAGACCACGTCAACGGCAACAAGAACACCGTGCAATTCACCATGCCGGACGGGCCCGTGGTGCTGAACGGAGCAATCACCTGCACCGACCTCGTGATGAAGGACGGCTGGCCGGAGGCTTCCAACGAGGGCAAAATCTCTTGCAGTGGCACCGGCTGGAGTTACGATCACAACACCAAGACACTGACTCTGACGAGTGGAGAGTATGATTTCAGTTCCACAGAGCCTGTGAAGTGCGAGATTCTATTGGATTCGGAGAATGCGAAAATTACCGGCGGCACCTTTGAAGCGGACGTGAAAAACAACAACGGCGGAAC
>JAIIAN010000652.1 GCA_022717655.1 Bacillota bacterium
GGCGTAAAGGTATCAAACCCTAATTGGGAAAATACTTTATGCCGGTCATAAAAGGTTCCTTCATTATTATGGATCGCATGGGCTCCATATCCCAGTTCCTTCAGATCAAAAGCCACACTCTCGCACGATGTTTTCTGTAGTACCGTCTTATATGGATATTCACCCGGTCCGAAAAAGTCCAGATTCATGGCAGTAATACACTCAAACTCCGTATTGGCAGTACCTGCCCCCACTGACGGAACCGACAGATAGCCTGACGGGTATTTGTCTTTCAGGTAGCGGAAAAATGGCACCAGATCCTTCTGAAATTCATAATTCCGGTATTGGAGCGGATCAAAAAAAGATTCCAGCTGGAGCATGATCACATTCGGCTTCTGCCCCTGGGTCGAGGTGTATGCCTGTTCCCCGGACAGTTCCTTTTCAATCTGGGTCATGGTTTCCACATCATAGGTTTTGGGTTTTGAAATTCCTGTATGAAACAATGAAACAGAAAAACAGTATGGAAATCCGTAACTGCGGAACGCCTGTCCGATATTGCCAAAATGGATCGCCAAAACTCCCGTTCCCATCGCAAGACTGACCGTTCCGATCACGATCACCAGACTGGAGACTGCCACCGCCGCTTTTACCGGCAGGTTTAAGCCTTCCTCTATCACCGGCGCTTTCCGGTAACACCAGACACAGGCCAGAACGGCACCGATGATCCCTGCTGCAGCCAGAATGATCTGCCACCATGTCATATACATGGTCAGCATATTCAGGGCATACTTGATCAACCTTAAATCAGCCGCTGTAAATGGCGTTGTCCGGAAGGTCAGAAGGAATCCATTCACAACACCTGCACAACACCAGACCATGGAAACCGCTGCCATAACAAAATACCGTCTTCTGGTCAGAAAAATAAGCATATAAGGAAGCAGAATAATCAGACCGTTAAGCAAAAAAATGACAGGATGCAGCACCAGATAGCCTACAGTTGCGAATATGGATTTCCTGCTGGCTGACTCTATGAACAGATTCACCAACAGCGACATCATCACGCTTCTGCCTAACCAATAAGCCTCTCTTTTCAATGCTTTCATCATC
>JAIIAN010000653.1 GCA_022717655.1 Bacillota bacterium
GGATCATATCCATATTCATACCCAAACCCCTCTTTTTCACCAGTCTTTCCTTGCTCTGTCTGGGCTCTAGATAGTTCAATGTAATAATTATTCACTTCTGCTTTCTTCTCAGCTTTTTCCTCTTCTGTCAGGTCTACTCTTCTATCTATTTCATCTAGTTTTGCTTTTCTTTCTCTCTCTTGTTCATGAGTCAAAAAATTATTCTTTGTACCACTGGAAGCTGTACCAGCACCTGCCTGTGCATTATCAGCAACAACCTGAGATACTACTCCACCGATAAGAGCACTTGCCCATTGATGCATTGCAGGGTCGTCCTTGAACATATCGCTTAACTTATCTTGGATCATTTCGTTGATCATTGCTCCAGATGCACCTGCAAGGAACCCACTATCAGTAAGTTCACTCATGATGCCACCTACAAGGGCGTGAAGAGCGTTCTTTTCTGCACTGCCTTCTTTCCAGCCATTTTTTATAGCCAAATCGCCTACTGCTTTATAAGCAATCTCTCCAAAAAGTCCAGCCAGTTCCTGACGTTCTTCGACCTTGGTCTTATCAAAGATTTCACCCAGCTTATTGAGGCTGTTTTTAGTATCACGATTAAGTCCAGCTAGGTCTTGTTTCTGATTCTCTTTATCCCTGATTTCGATTTCCCCTTCAGATACAGTTGCCTTGGTTGTGCTTTCTGCATCATCCTTGGCACCTACGCCAATGTTGGGTGTTACACCAGCATCTTTCTTCTCTGCATCTTTAGAAGTATCTACATTAACGCCTATACTGCCAGCTTCATATTCGGCTTTGTTTTTAATATCTTCATAGGTCAGTGTGCCTGTGGAGATTTTATTTTTGTCTTTTTCAGCTTCACTGGAGATAATACCGCCTTTAAGGTCAGTGTTTTCACCTACGTTGATGTCAAAGCCTTCTTTACCTGCGTAGATACCGCTCTGGTCGGTTACGCTTTCATATTTGCTGTCAACGTCGCTCTTGCCGGCACTACCAAAGATACCGATTTTATTAGCACTATCTTTATCGCCAACAGGCATACCTATACCAAAGCCAGCAGAAGAGTTCTTTTCTTCATAGGAA
>JAIIAN010000654.1 GCA_022717655.1 Bacillota bacterium
ACATTAATGTGTTTGGAGACATTCGGTTTTATGGACTTTTAAAGACAATTGGAACGACAAAAAAACAGCTTGGAAAAATAGTAAGAAAACAGGCAAATCTGCTTTCTCTTGCAGGAATCCCGCTTGGACTTATTTTGGGTGCGGTTGTAGGTGCAGGATTACTTCCGATTATCTGTGCCAATTTAAGTATGGGAGATACAGAAGGAACAAATGTGGTGCTTCATCCCTGGGTTTTTATCGGTTCGGCAGTCTTTTCTTTTTTGACGGTTCAAATCAGCTGTATCAAGCCGTGCCGTATCGTAGCAAAGATTTCCCCAATCGAAGCTGTGAAGCTGACCGAAAGCTCTGTAAATGCAAAGGTAAAAGGGAAAAAGAGAAGAACTCATAAGCTTACCATGCATGCTTTTGGGCTGGCAAATATCAAAAGAAATCGAAAAAAAGCAGTACTGGTTGTATTTTCCTTATCGTTAAGTCTGATTCTGCTTAATACAGTGTATACGTTGTTAAAGGGATTTGATATGGATAAATATGTATCAAACAGGAGTGTAAGCGATTATATGGTAACGGATGCGACAACGGATAATCCGGCACTTTCAGAAAAAACGGAAGATGGAGTCACCAGTGATTTTTTGACGGAATTACGGGAACAGGATGGAATCAAAGAAAGCGGAAATGTCTATTACAGCGAATGGGAGCAGAAATTATCAGACTGGGAAAAAGAACGATTGGAAGAGAGAATCTGGAAAGATTGGAAGAAAAATTTTGCTTATATGATTCAGTTGATTGGTGAAGAGGACATGAAACAGGAAATAGACGCAGATAAAGAACGTGGAAGCATCACGGCAAAAATGTATGGTTTGGACCAGCTGGTATTTGAAAAGTTAAAATGTGAGCAGGGTGAATTGGATTGGGAGAAATTCAAGAGTGGAAATTATATTGTGGTCAATCAATTCGAATCGAATGATGGTGAGAAACCGATTTACGATGTTGGAGACAAAATCACGTTGACTGGAGAAAATGGATTTACGAAAGAATATGAGGTGATGGCACTTGTGTCGATGCCTTATCCGGCAGAATTTCAGA
>JAIIAN010000655.1 GCA_022717655.1 Bacillota bacterium
TTCCATACTGTTTCATGAGCTGCTTGCACACGTTTACAGTATTCTGGAATGCTTTCTCATAATTGTATCCTGACTGCACACACATTTCGATGCCGATTGAATTGTGATTGCTGCACACTCCAAACAAACGGCCGCCATAGTTTACGCCCACATGCCACGCACCTCTGTTATATGGGAGTGCCTGATATGCTCCTTTGTCGTCAACAAAGACGTGTGCGGAATATCCCGAAAAATTCCCGTCATGCTGCGCTTTTGCATGGGCGTGGGCGTCAGCGCCTGCAGCATAATTATCTGTGTTGTGAATCACGATGTACTTCGGCACCTGTCCGACATAGCTGTTGTTATTACTGATTAATGATGTATTAATTTTCATTTCGGTCTCCTCCTCTTCGTCCATGATTGTATTTAAGATTCTGATAATTTCCTGACCGTAGTTTTTTCCGGCGGCCCATCCTTTGTGAGCTGGATTCTCCTGGATCCCAAGATGTTCCACATATTCTGCGCAGCCACGATCAACATAAGTAAAACGTGGATCCACACAAGTTCCATTTAATCTCTGAGTACAAGCATACGCTTTCAGATGCTGAATCTGTGCGCGTACTCCTTTCTGCGGTGTATCAAAACTATTGCCTTTCATTCCGTTTTTCGTTACGCCCAGACCGCAAAAATTATTCTGATCGAACGTTACTGCAGATCCGGCGAATGTAAAGTTGCCGGTTTCCAGGCAGCTCTGTGCGAATGCGATATCTCCCCGGACACCCTCCAGCTCTCCCTCTGCAATATATATAGCAGGTAATTTTGCAACAGCGTCACTCGCCTGCGGATTTACTTTTTTAATATATTTCCGAAGCTGTTCCACTGTAGCTTTAGCCCGTCCCATAATTCTTAACATCTCTTTACCTCCACAAAAGAGGGGATGCTTTACACATCCCCCTTGCTTTATTCTTCCTTATTTGCCTGCTTGATAAGCTGGTTAACATATGTAGAAAGACCTGCAGCTAAAATTCCCTGCGTGATTGCAACAAAAATCGCCATTGCAATGTCCTGGCCGGTGCTGCAGGTGCTTGTTGCAAACACATAAAG
>JAIIAN010000157.1 GCA_022717655.1 Bacillota bacterium
TGTATTTGTTATATTTCTTCTTGAATTTATTTATGCAAGTGCTTTTCCAAGGTTCTGGCAAGCTTCTTTTGCGTCATCATCTGGTTCATCATTACAGATAACCGGGTCACAGGCAAGTACTGCACCTGCTGTTTTGCAGTCCTCTTCCCAGTTTCTCATCCATTCTCCGTCTCCCCATCCATAAGAACCGAACAGAGCGATTTTTTTACCGGAAAGTTTTGCTTTACAGTCCTCAAATAATGGTCCGAATTCGTCCTCTTCTAATACTTCATCTCCCATAGCTGGGCATCCAAATGCAACTGCATCGTAATCATCCATTTTATCTGCAGCAAAATCATCTGTTGTAAAGGATTCTACTTCTGCGCCTGCAGCTTTTGCTCCATTTGCAACTTCCTCTGCCATAGCTTCTGTATTACCTGTTCCACTCCAATATACAACTGCAATTTTACTCATGATTTCTTCGTCTCCTTTTTTCTTTTTAAGCTGCCACTGTTAGTTTTTCTACACTTGTACCCTGTCTCCAAAGCTTTGTGTAAATCCTTGTGCACTTTTTAAACTTTTCAAACAGTTTCATTGTTTCACACTCATTACAGTAAACTTTCCAGCAACCTGCACATTTACTGTTTTTTCCTGCGTTCTCAATAAATCCGATGACATCGCCAAGCGGATAGCCAAGAAACAGTCCAATTTCATGAGGGAATTTCTCTTCTAAATTTAATCGTGTCTTTAAACACGCAATGGCCTCTTCCACATCAGTATTTTCATATCCATACTTTTTTAAAAATTCTTTTACACCGTTTTTCTGTAAATCTTTTTGAAGTTTCTCTCTTCTGCATACATAAATCAATGCCGTACCGGCTTTTTTTCTCAAGAGAATCAATGAGACTCCCTTATCCTGAAAACTTTTTTCACACTGTTTCATATGCAGATTTAATTCTTCTTCATCGGTAAAACGAACCGAAAAAAGATTCGCCGTCTTTAATCCAGCAAGGGTTGGCGAACAATGCTCCACCAGATACTGTTCTAGCATACTGCACTTTCCTTTCCTGTATATTCGTTCAGTACTGTGTGTAAAGCGGCTGCACTGCTTGTGTGGATTCTTGCAATCGGAATATTATTTTTCTTCGCTTCCTGCAATGCGCTGTTCACCATCTTATGAGATACTGTATTTGTAAACAGAATCATCAAATCTGGGCAGCCCAGTTTCTTTTTCATAGCGCCTTTTTCTTTTGCAAATACCTTTGCCTTACAGCCGTAGTTTTTGCAGATATTCTGATACTGACAGACCATTCTCTCATTTCCGCCTACAATAACAATACTCATTTTAATTCTCCTTTCAAAACAGATTCTAGTATAAGTCATTTCTCCAATTAAGGTAATTCATACCAAGTTTCTATCACAAGTTAGTTTTTTCTAACTCTCGTTTCTTTTTTTGGCGGCCGTCTTTACAGCCGCCTGTGTATGTAGTGTGTGTGTTATTTGGTTAGCTTTATCTAACTGTGATTAGTATACACAATTATCTGGTTTCTGTCAATAGTTTTTTTGAAAATATTTTTTTACATTCTCGCGTTGATTGGATAAATTATTAAAAAACTCCCAGGGATTTTTTTATCCCTGAGAGTTCTGCTATTTGCTACTGTAAGTTTTCTACTGCTGCACGTTCAATCGGAAGTCCTTTTTTGTAACGTTCAATAAATGCATCAAATCCTTTTACATCTTCTGCATCTGGTTTCATTTCACTTCCTGCATTTCCGGCAAATACTTTATTGTTCAGATAATCATCTAATGTTTCATTTTCTGCTTTGTTGACCATGTAAGAAGCAAGAAGCGCAATTCCCCATGCTCCGCCTTCTCCTGCAGTTTCCATAACAGATACCGGAACACCAACTGCACCTGCCATAATCTTCTGTCCAACACCTTTTGTCTTAAACAGACCACCGTGACCAAGAATCTTATCGAGTTTTACATTTTCTTCTTTTAACAGAATATCCAAACCTGTCTTTAATGCACCAAGTGCAGTATACAGATGAACACGCATAAAGTTTGCAAGGCTTAATTTGCTGTCTGGTGTACGAGCAAATAATGGACGTCCTGCTTCAAATCCTGTGATATGTTCTCCAGAGAAATAGTTATAAGCTAGCAGTCCGCCACAGTCTTTTTCTCCTTCGAGTGCTTTATTATATAAAGTACCAAACAGTTTATTCATATCGACTTCCATTCCAAATGCTTCTGCGAACTCTTTGAACAGTCCAACCCATGCATTTAAGTCAGAAGTACAGTTATTGCAGTGTACCATTGCTACCGGATTTCCAGTTGGAGTGGTAACCATATCGATTTCTTTATATACTTTGGATAATTCTTTTTCAAGTACGACCATCGCAAAGACAGAAGTTCCGGCAGATACATTACCTGTACGTTTTGCAATACTGTTTGTTGCTGTCATACCTGTTCCAGCATCTCCTTCTGGAGGGCATACCGGCACACCTGCTTCCAGTGTTCCTGTTGTGTCAAGCAGTTTTGCACCCTCTTCTGTTAAAACACCTGCTGCATCGCCTGCGCTTAATACTTCTGGGAAGATTTCTTCTAATTTCCAGCTGTATCCTTTTTCAGCTGCTTTTTCATTGAATTTTTCTACCATTTTTGCATTGTAGGTTTTTGTATTCATATCAATCGGGAACATACCAGAAGCTTCACCTACGCCAAGCACTTTCTTTCCTGTCAGTTTCCAATGGATATAACCTGCAAGAGTGGTCTGGAATTTGATTTTGGATACATGTTCTTCTTTATTTAACATTGCCTGATAAAGATGTGCAATGCTCCATCTCTGTGGAATATTGAACTGGAATAATTCAGTCAGCTCATCAGATGCCTGCTGAGTCATGGTATTTCTCCAAGTACGGAACGGTACTAAGAGTTCATCGTTTTCATCAAATGCCATATAACCATGCATCATTGCACTAAATCCAAGAGCAGCCAGTTTCTTTACTTCTACTCCGTATTTTTCTTTGACATCTTCTGTCATTTTTTTATAACTGTCCTGAAGCCCTGTCCAGATATCTTCTAATGTGTAAGTCCAGATATTGTTTTCCAGACGGTTTTCCCAGTCATGCGCACCAGATGCAATCGGTTCATTATTTTCTCCGATTAAGACTGCTTTAATTCTGGTTGAACCAAATTCAATACCCAGTACTGCTTTTCCATTTTCAATTACGCTTTTTGCATCGAAACCCATTTTTATTTCCTCCGTTTTTTCTTTGAATTTCTATAAAAAACTAGATTTATTTCTGTCCGTAATAAGCATTTGCACCATGTTTTCTGTAGTAGTGTTTATCCTGCAGTTCCTGTGGAGCTGGTTTTACCTGCGGATTAATCATTTCACAGCGGGCTGCCATTTTTGCAACTTCTTCTAAGACAACTGCATTATGTACTGCTTCATGTCCATCTTTACCCCAGGTAAACGGTCCGTGATTTTTACAGAGCACTGCCGGTACTGCTTCATAGTCTTTATCTTTAAAATAATCTGCAATCAGAAGTCCTGTGTTTTTCTCATAAGCTCCTTCGATTTCTTCTTTCGTCAGACATCTGACACATGGAATTTCTCCATACATATAATCGGCATGAGTTGTTCCATAACATGGGATTCCACGTCCTGCCTGAGCCCAGCTTGTTGCCCATGGAGAATGAGTATGTACCACACCACCGATATTTGGAAATGCTTTGTATAATTCCAGATGAGTTGGTGTATCAGAAGACGGATTGTATCTTCCTTCGATTTTATTTCCCTCTAAATCCATGATAACCATATCGTCTGGTGTCAGTTTGTCATAATCTACACCACTTGGTTTGATTGCAAAATATCCGGTTTCTCTGTCAATCTGGCTGACATTTCCCCATGTAAATGTAACCAGTCCGTGTTTTGGTAAAAGCATATTTGCTTCGTATACCGCTTTTTTTAATTCTTCTAACATTCTTTTATCCTCACTTTCTTTTTTGTGTTTCTTTTATTTTTGATTTCTATCTCTTGTTGAGCCTCTGACAATCAGTTCCGGTTCAATCAATCTTGGAATCCGGCTTTTCTCTTCCGGAACTTTCCGGATTTTTTCAAGCAGTAATTCTGCTGCCATCTCACCGAGTTTTTCCTGCGGATGCGTAATGGTTGTCAGTCCTCCCATTCCCTCTCCAATCACAGAATTATCATATCCTGTAACAGAGATGTCTGTCGGAACTTGAATTCCATTTTTTTGCAGACATCGAATCACTTCAAGCGCAATCTGGTCATTGTAACAGACAATTCCATCCATCTCTTTCTTTTGCTTTAAGAGCAGTTCCATCACCATTCCTGGTTTTGTCTTTCTGTCTTCTGTATGAAACCATACTACCATATCTGGGTCATAAGCAATTCCTGCTTCCTGCAGTGCTTTTACATATCCCTTATGCCGTTCTCTCCCCTGAAAATCATCTACCTTAAAAATTCCTAAAATTTTCTTATGTCCATAATCTAACAGGTGTTTTGTCACCATATATCCACCCTTGCAATCATCCATTAAAATATGGGGTTTGTCCAACATCTGGGAATACACACCCTGAATAAAAACATAAGGAATTTCATACTCATCCAGCATACCATACAAGTTCGTATGCCGGCAGAAAATCTGGCTTTTGCTTGGTTCAATAATCAGCCCTTCAATATCTTTTGTCAAAATATCTTCGAGCACTTTTTCTTCTTTGGTTCTGCTGTTCGCCGTATTTTTCAGAATAATACTATAACCGTTTTCCGTCAGAACTTTATCCATTCCCTGAATCAGACGCGGAAAAATATAATCTGAGATATAAGTCGTCACAACTGCCACATTTCTTGAGTTCTTCAGATGTCCCATTCTCTGAGAACAGAATGTTCCCCTGCCATGTTCCGCCTCAATATATCCATCATGAATCAAAATAGACAGTGCTTTTCGGACCGTGTGACGACTGATTTGATAACGAGCAGACAGCTCATTTTCGGATGGAAGTTTTTCCCCTGGCTTAATCTGACCACTTAAAATAGCCTGTTTTAATTCTTCCATCAGCGCATAATACTTTGTCTTTCCGTTTTCGTTTGCCACTGTACACACTCCTTTGGTTTTTATTTTATAACTTGTACGGTGGTATTGACAAGTTGTTTTAAAATTTATTCCAGTTGCTGACTACTCCCACAGGCAAGCTTATGGGGTTTCGCCGCTAATTTATAACATTTAATCAAACATTGTCTCCCAATGTTCGGAACGATACGCCTGAAAACACATCTCAATCTGTTCTTTTGTATTTTTTTCTTCTGCAAGCGGTGGCAGTTCATCGAGTGAAAAATATTGACTCTGTATGGTTTCAATATTTTCCTGAAATGCTCCGCCGATTACACTGCACTGTACAAAGATTTTACATACCTTATAAGCATAAATCGGCAGATTATGTTTTTCTCTGTCCTGTACTGCAATCACACGGTCCGCTGTCACATCCAGTCCCGCTTCTTCTTTTACTTCTTTTATCGTATTTTGTTTGACAGACTGGTCTACATCAACCCAGCCTCCTGGCAGTGACCATGTTTTATTACTTTCCTGCACAAGTAAAATCTTATCCCCTTTAAAGATTGCTGCCCGACAGTCTAATTTTGGCGTCTGAAATCCCACTTCATTACAAAAAATTTCTTTTACTTTTTCTTTCGGAAGTCCTGAGGCTTCACTTAACATCTCTGCGGAAATTTCCCGAATCCGCTCAAAACGTTCTATATCAAACTTATCTTTACAATAATACAGGGCACTCTGCGCAAGACTCTGTAATTCCACCGCCCAGTCCAGCCATTTTTGTTCTTTTTGCATTTACTTTTTCTCCCTTACTGTTTTCTTTTATTGTACCGAATTCCTTTTTCCTTTACAAGAAAAAAAGAATCCCATACATTTTATCGTACGGAATTCTTTTTCAACGAAATTCTTAGAGGATTTGTAGTTTTTGCGGAGGTATTCTACAAGTCCAACAATACTGTAAAGTTAAGGTTATTCGTAAAAGAGGAAGACGAATTTCATAACCTTGAATTCATAATACCCTGTCTTTTTCTGCTCTGCAAGCCACCTGGGGGGATTTTATTCTCATTTTTTTTAAGCCTTAAAAATTCACTATTTTTATTCTCTTTTTTATTTTTTTAACCCTATCCAGGGGATTTTAACTTCTACATTCTAAAAATATTTCCTTTTAACTCTAATCCAGCTGTTTCTGCCAGTCTTAAAATTCCTTCTGTCGCAAGGGATACTGTAGACTCTACATGAATATAGTCTGTCACACTGTAATCATACAAAATATTTGCCTGTGCAGAAAATTCATCATCTCCATCCCAGAATAAATACTGCATCAGAATACAGTCAAATGCAGGAATGATATATCCGGCATCGCCCTGTTTCACACTTGTTCCTCCGATTGCTTCCGCTGCCTTTTTTAACTCTTCTACATGTCCTTCAAACGTCTTTGCAAACGGCAGAAGCACATTTCTCTCAAAAGCCGGTGTAAAGGGAGAAGCACCTCTTACATCCCGAAACGGAACCCAGCGGTTCATGAAAAAGGCATCTTCTTTAGAATACCAAAATAAGTTATAGATATCCATTTTTACTCCATTTGACACCGGCTTTTCTTTTTGATTTACCAAAAAAATCGTTCCGTCTTTTAAAGAAATGCCATACTGTTCTCCAAAATGTGTAATGAAAAACATATCGTTTTCCTGTCTGATTTCCGGAAGTTTTTTCTTTAATAACTCTTTATCCATCTCCAGAAATTTCAACCGCCATTCTTCACTTAATTTATCATAATTTGAGCTTTTATTTTCCTGCATTTTACTATCCACCTTTTTTTCTTTTATTATACAAAAAAGAATCATTCGTGAAAAGTCACAAATGATTCTTTAAAAATGGATAAAAAAGAGTAGCGAGAGGGGGATTCGAACCCTCGACACTACGGGTATGAACCGTATGCTCTAGCCAACTGAGCTATCT
>JAIIAN010000158.1 GCA_022717655.1 Bacillota bacterium
ATCTTTTCCCTCCGGCCATCTTTTGTAACCTGGTGCCGGGTGGCATCTGGTTTTCAGATACTTATAGTCCTTGTCCTTCCACTCACGCTTGTAAGTGTTCTTCTGTACCACCCAGCAAAGATGCTCTCCAGACCTTACATCTGCCGTATCGTCAATATGCTCCACATAGTAAATCGTATGGGAACCGGCTGTATTCTTCTCAGCTGATACCTCAAGACACCAGAACTGCGGAAGGTGTGCAAACGGATCGGATCCGGCTGTTGATTCTGTAGACGGTGTACATGTTAATCCGGTTGAGTCGTCTGTTAGTTCTCCGAGCACACTTGTACTTTTTGAGTAAAGTGGAGTAGTAACGCCGTGCACTCTGTTATCTTCTAAAACATTTCCAAACCAGCGTTCGAGCATTTCTGATTTTGTATAAAGTTTTTCGTCATACTGATATTTCCACCATTCCACGAACAGTGCGTCTACTTCTGCCTTTGATGTCGCTGTTGCTATTTTTGCTTTATATTCGATGTCTGCTTTTGATGCAAATTGTCTGTAGTTGATTCGGGCAATTTTATCTACTGTCGATTCACGAGGGATATTGATTGCTGTTGATTCCATTTTTAGTCCTCCTGTGTTGTGTATGTAATGTCAAGACCACCGTCGGTGGGATTAAGAGAAAATGTAATTCCGTTGACAGATGCAAGTACCTTTTCGGTCGCTTCTTTTGCATCTGCTACTGCTTGTGCACTTTCTTGCGCTCGTTGTTCTTCTGCTTGTTTTCGTTCTGTCTCCGCTGATGCACGCTTTGTTTCTGCTTGCTCTCTGCTATTTTCAGCTACAATTCTCTTTTTTTCAGCCGAATCAGCTGATTGATTATTAGTAACAAGCTGACTATTAATTTTCTTTGCTTCTTCTATAGAGACATCGAGTGGTTTTCCAGCCTGCTTCATTTCTTCAATTTTCTCATCTGCACGGCTGTTAATTTCTTCCTTCGCTTCATTTTTCCGCTCTTCGATGTATTCTGATGCCTCACTTTTTACCGCCTGCACAGATAGTTCCTGCTGCTTAGTAACAGTCTGCACGGCTTGCTGGCTTGCATTGGCGATTTCCTGCTCTGATTCTTGCGTCTTTTCTGCAACGTGAGTATCAAAGCCTATCACCTGTGCATTTACATTTTCTTCTGATTCTTTTACTGCTTTTCTGGACTGTTCTGCAGCTGATGCATAACCTGCCGCACTGTCTCTGCTTTCAGTCGCTTTGTTCGCTGCATTAACTGCATCGGAGTGCAACTGTTCCACATCTGCCAGTGCCGATTCTGTTTCCTGCTGTGCTAGTTCTGCTGCGGCAGTCGATGCTTCTACTTGTTTTGCTTTGTTTGCAACATCATCATGCATTGCAACATACTCTGCCGTAAGCGCACCAGGCAACGTGAGCAACTGCCAAATGTCAGTATTTTTTCCAGAAGCAGGAGGTACATTAGTAACTGTTTCTCCAAGCTCTACTGTGCACAAATAGCTTCCACCTTCGTAGCTTACAAGGTCTAAGTATTCATATTCCGTCGCATAGCTATACTCTCCTCGTGGATTCGGCGACACATTCCCTAGGTCAGTTTCTTGATAGTTGTTCTCTGTACTATTTTCCATTTTCTCCTCCTTGATGATTTAAACTTTCAAACGGTATTTCAGCCGGCTGCCGGTCCGGCAAAAACATACTTTATCGACAGCCGGATTAGAATACATCTTTAAACGTCCATTCACAACTTTAAAGGCTGCAAAATATACATTACCGGTATCGCCTTTCAGTTCTGCTTCTTTCTGACGGACGTAATCGTCAATGTCTTTCTTCCCTTGTGCTACTCTACCTGGTACAGACGCTGCTTCTTTTCCGGCTCGTTCCGCATAATATTTTGCATTGTCCTGCTTTCTGTCTGGGAAATCTTCTCTTCCATGCACCCACGCTTCTGCTTCGTTACTTGCTTCTTTTGCTTGTTGTACATATTCTGCTGATGCCAATAAAGTATAATGAAATAAATCTACATTTTCCGGAGTTTCAAAATTCTCTGGTGCAGGTCGTTTGTTTACAAACATTCTCACAGTGTTTATTGTTTCGCCCTCTTCTGCACTGGATAAATAAATGTACGCTGTAATCATTCGTCTCTGCACTAAAGCCTCGTTAGGAATGTCTACACTTGATACTCCATTTTCTGTATGCCCAATTACAATTTTAGCTTTTTCTAAGCTCTGCCAAAAAAAATGCACTTCAAAAATTTCCGAAAGTCCCAAACCGATGATTTGTAATTGCTGACCATAATCATACTGCCAAAGCCCTTCTAATTCGATTTCTTCATCTTTTTCTTTAAAATTTGCAACAAGCACTTTCAATCACCTCTTTTGCATTTATTCTCTATTGTCTCTGCTCCATTCTTTTAAAACTTGCGATAGTTCTGCATTTTTCATTTCTTTGAGTTTGCATACAACAGGAATAAGCGCAAGGTCTAAAAGTCCTGCTGACAAGTTATATTTATTTTTTATTGTAAAAATTGCACTACCCAAATCTTCTGTAGCACATTCTAATACAGCACTGAGTGGCATTATTTTCTTTTCTTCCATTACAAATTCTCCTTCAATGAAAACGTCTCAACTGCACCAAATGCAGGAATTTTTCTAGGTAACCCAGAATCAGGAGACACAAACAATGTTTCTTTTCCATCCTCAATTTTATAGATATTACAACCACTTTTTAAATATTTTTCTATCTGTTCCGGACGACCCAAAAAAATACCGAAACCATCCTTTTTTGCTATATATTTCGCCATACTTCAACTCTCCTTAGATATCTGTTACCATTAGTCCATTTTCAAATGTTAAATCACTTGTATACCATGTGATTGTGCCATCTCCATTGTTTACAATCTTAGAAATATAAGAAATTGTGCCAGTACCGCCGATGTATGCTGTATTATTTACATTACTTGATGACCTTGTTGCTAATTCATTGACAGATATTCTCAAGCATCCACCCTGAATCTGTAGCCCCTTGTGAACTGCTCCGGTATTCAAATTCTTAGCTGTAGCAGAGTAATCAATGTAGCCATACTGACTGCTTCCATATCCACCTGTCAGCTTTCCGGTACTCGCAAGCTGTACCCAGTAGCCTGTATCACTTCCGGCTTTTAGTGTTCCTTTTAGTTCCGCATTTGTACATTTCAAGACACCATTTTCGCTCATAGATGAGTAAGTTGACTGCCATGATATTTTACTTGCTTTCAATCTGATTGATTCTGCACTTTGCTCAATTAGAGAAGTTACATTATCTTTGGTTACTTTTGAAGAAATTTTATTATCTAGCAAAATCAGCTGCGCTTCGTTGTAGGTTTCATATTTTCCAAGCAGCTCGACATCTTTTATATAAACTGGCACACTATATATATAGTTATACAAATACAGATATTTTCTTCCTGTTGTTGTAGCCTCAAACTCAAACTCAAATTGTGTCCATTCGTCTGATTTCAATGCTCCTGCATCTGTAAACTTCTGCAACGAATTGAAACTGCATTTCACTCTTGCTCGCCTCTCATATCCTGCATCTGTAGCAGCTTTGAATCGCAATTTATAAGTACCTGCCTGCATATCAGACCAATACTGCTGCAAATATGCCGACGTGGATGCACCTGAAAACTTTGCACATTTGCCAAGTGTTTCATGCTCTACAAGTGATATTACAGTTGTATCTGAGTTTTGCCATCTATCCAACGTATCAGAAAACTCTCCGTTTTTTGTGTAGCAATGCATCAAAGCCGCAATTTCTTTCGCATTTTTTAGAGTAATTTTATCTTCTGCTGTGCTGATTGTCTGCGTAATATAAGATGTTGACCACTCTTTTAACTGTCTGTCTGCATCTTCTATTTCTTTTGTGACAGATTTTTTATAATCTACAGACAACTGCTCTGCAGTGATGGAGTCTGCATCTATCCAGTCACCTCGGATGCCAGTTGCAGCTATCACATTTAAAACTGCATTACCATCCTTATCAATTCCTGATGTCCACGTTTTTCCACCGTCTTTACTCCAAAAAAATCCGTCAATCGTTTTCTTGTATACAACTGTACTATCTTTTAAATCCGGCTTATCATGCATATACATGATTATGCTGCCATCGTCCTGCTTCTCTTGTGTCTCATAATAGCCCATTGCATTTGTCGCTAAACTATTAAGCTGTTCGAGAAACTTCTCGTACTTTGTAAGCTCTTTTTGAGCATCTTTTTTAATGTCTGAAACTATCTTATTGATTTCTGCATATCGGTCTGCACTATGCCTCTCTGCTGGTTCTGCTCCACATGAAATATTTGCATAATTTCCAATATTATACGAAACATTTGTAAGATAAGAATAGTAAGAATTTCCTTTCCGGTCTGTCAGTACAACTGCATCCCCTGCCTCCCATGCAGGATTTCCCTCCACACTGGCATCAAATGCCCGAAACTTCATACCGACTACTTTGGTTGCTAGATATTCCGCAATCTCTTTTGCTCTGCCGGCTTCTATAAGCGGATTTCCTGAGATGTCAAGAACATATCCTTCTGTACCACAAAGATATGTTTCGCCTTTGATATCCCCTGTTTCATCCTCGGAGTCTGCTGCTGTAACCCGAATACCTGTGATTAAGATATCCTCAGTATTAACAGACAAGCTACTAAAACGATGTATATGCCAATAAGGGGAATCATCATCTGCAGCATCATTAATACTGTCAAAAGCAGTTCTGTCATACCATTTTAATTCAAGTCCACCATCTTTATTGCATCTTGCATAGCATCCTGCCAGCAATGCACAATATGCGATTATTGCTCGATATGTGACGTTTTCAGACGTTTGAAATGGATTTGTATGTACTTCGTATTGGCAGTTATCAAACACGCTATTTGCAGGCAATACACCACAATTAAGGCAACAATACTGTATAATCCTTTGCAAGGTGGCTGGAAAAGTTAATTTTCCATCATACACCTTGTCAAATTTACTCATATTATCAAGTGCCTTAATTGTGATAACATCCGGTGTCGTCGTTGGGTCCGAGGCATTGAAAACACCTTTCTTAATCCATTCTGTACCAGATTCCAACTTCAAGCCTATCCAGACTTTCATTTCCGCATTGGTAAAATCATAGTCTGAAAACTCATCATTCTCATTGTAAATAGACAATGTAAGCTGATTTGTGATAGCTGTACCAATTTCAAAATTGCTTGTACTGCTTACTGCATCTGAAATTTTTACACCATCCGCTCTTAAATTTGTTTCATCAAACTTAAGTTTTGCACCATCTTTCAGTGTACAAATGACTCGAGCGGTAAAAAAATGATTTTCTGACATTGCTTTTTGATATTCTGTACTCGTTTCAATCATCTTTCTACCTCTCTATCAAATCTACAGTTGCGCTTTTATAGTAAAAAATACCATCACTTAATCTACCAAGGACTTCTTTGCTAAGTGTGCCTCGATAGACAGTCACGGTCATATCAATTCCATCATCTCGAAATGTAATTGGAAAGAAACTATTCACAATTCTATTTCTGATTTGAGACATTTCTGCTTCTGTTAATATCCCCCATTTCAGAGATATATTCTTTTTTTCTGCAACAATTTCCCCTGCCATCGTTCCATTCATCAGACGTCCAGTGTCAGATGTCCATATCAGTTCATCATTAATTGCCATTGATACCGGAGCAGGGAGTGCTGTTCCCCCTGCTGTCAAAACCTCTTTCACATCATCACCGCCTTTAAATCACTTTGACAGGGTTATATCTCATATCAAGATTTTCCTGCGCCTTTTTTACTGCCTTTGCCATGAGTTCACCATCTAAGTAGAATCCCATCTGGCTTAATCCGGCAACAATTCTCATTACTGCATTATTTACAATAGATTCCAGTTCCGCACGACTTACACCGCCACTTCCTGCGACCGTAGCAACGGCTGTATTAACCATTGCTTGCAGCTTGTCCTCTGGTGCTACAAGCTCACCCTGGTGCAAGTTATCACCAATCATTGCCAGCTGCGGTGTATTTGCTTTGACATAAGCACCTTGAGCCAAATGAGGAATAGGGTTCGGTGTCCAATTCGGCAAATTAAAACTCAATCCTCCAACAATCGGAATTTCTTCCGGAATACTGATACTATTAAGCATATCAGCAATACCATTAACTCCTGACGCAACAGCCGACACAAGTTTATTGATGATGCCAATTATTGCATTAACAGGCACTCTTAATATACCTACTATGCCATCCCAAATGCCTCCAAAGATATCAGCGATTCCTTGCCATGCTCTTTCCCAGTCTCCTGTAAAAACACCTACAACAAAGTCTATAACACCTCCAAGTGACCTCAAAATACCGCCAATAACATCAGACAGCATATCAAAAGCGTTTAATACTATTTTGCCTAATTTATCTAATATTGGAGCAATTACCGGAAAAATATTTTGAATAATCCATTTAATAAATGGTTGTAAAACTTTTTCCCATAACACTTTTATTAAATCCGCTACTTTTCCGATAAATTCTATGAACTCAGCAATTGCTGGATAAACATGATTTTTCCAAGAATCTTCAAATTTCTCGACAATTTTATCTAAAACTGGTGAAATGCACTCATTGTACCAATTCAAAAGTACAGAAACAATTTCCGAAATACCATCTGTAAAAGATTGAAACATTGGTTGTATATTCGCTTCATATACCTGATTAATTTTTTCAAATATATCTTTAATACCTTGATGGAGCGTTTGAAGCAAAATAGAAATCGGCGCAAGGGTATTATCAATCGCCTCTGTAAGTTTATCTTTATTCTCGACAAATGGACGTGTAATAAATTCCAGAATATCCGCACAGAATTGTAATGCAAGATTTAGAATCCCTAAAAACGTGTCTGCAAAAATTCCTATCAAGCTGGCGGTGCATTGCTTTGCATTTTCACCAGAAAAAACCGCAAAAACTTCCGCAAAAGCTACTGCAAAATCACCTACTA
>JAIIAN010000656.1 GCA_022717655.1 Bacillota bacterium
ACTTAAGTGGTTTTCTTTCTGCGCTCTGGCATGAGCTCTCTGCAGATAAGGTAAAACGCGCACCTCTCAAGCAACTTGTGTTGCTAAGTGGTCGCTATGTAGCGTAAAGCTCTGGAAGTGAGGGTTTGGTTTTATGCGAAACCAGTGAATGGCTATTCGTTTCGGGCGAGGGCGTCACCGCCATTGATGCGGGTAATAACACAGGACAAATAAATAATGGTTAAACGGCTACGCTGAATAAATCATACATTCTAAAAATAACCGCCGTTATATATTCTTTATTCTCAGATGTTGGGCTGGATTATATTTTCGTGCGGTATCGTCTGGATGTTTATAAACAAATGAATTACCATGAGCCGGTATTGATTATTTAGCAGACTTTTGAAAAGGTTTTCATATTATATGACTTCAACATTACACACTCTTAATAATATCCGTACACTCCGCGCGATGGCGCGTGAATTCTCTCTGGACGTGCTGGAAGATATGCTCGAAAAGCTGCGCATCGTCACGGAAGAAAAACGTAACGAGCAGGCTGAGATTGAACAGCAGCGTGCTGAGCAGCAGCAGAAAATTAGCGCTCTGCTGGAGATGATGAAAGCTGACGGTATTTCGGCCGAAGACCTGCTGGGTTCGGAACTGCTGAGCACCAGCGCGCAGCCGAAAAAGCGCAAACCGCGTGCTGCAAAATATCGCTATACCGATCTCGATGGCACTGAAAAAACCTGGACCGGCCAGGGACGTACGCCGAAGCCGATCTCCCTTGCGCTGGCAGAGGGTAAATCGCTGGATGATTTCCTGATTTAATCCGCGCAGACCGGGCGGATTGACACCGCCCGGTAGCACCGGCGCTTAGCAGACGCCGAAATCGCCATCTTCTTTATACAGCGCCACATCCGCTGCTTTCAGGGTGAACTTCTCGCCCTGCTCGTTACTTGTCTGCACCGCCACAATCTGATCTTCATGCACTTCGATGACTTTAAGTTTTGGTCCGCCCATGCGCGGCTGTACGAGATCGCCAACAGAAAACATAGTTACCTCCTTATGATGGATGAATTCCGAGCTTAGCCCAGGCGCAGGC
>JAIIAN010000657.1 GCA_022717655.1 Bacillota bacterium
CCTCTTATCCTGCAGGTGGTGGTTGCTCATAACGGTATATCCCGTATTTCGCTCCACTCTGAAAACTGCCATAGTTCATAGCTCCTTTGCTTTGGATTTGTTACGCAGTAGAACAGCGATTTTGCAGGTGCATGGATAAATCCCTGTCTGCGCCAGAAACGCGCCTGCAAAGCCGCTGATAGCAAGGGCTTTTACGTCCCTAATGCGTAACATAAGGATAAAAAAATAGCAGCGTTCTTTGTTTCCCGGTTGGGATAAAGTAACGCTGCTTGCGTGGGTCAATATTAAATTGTAAGTAGAAATAGCTTGTCCTATCTAAGTTTATCAGTTTTGAGTTCTAGCAGCAGATAGGGCGGCTTATGCCTACGTCCTGCATTTTTACGATTGATAGTATCTTTCCAAAAGTGCTGTATTTGTTGGCTTTCAACACTCTTGAATTATTACTACAATCTTCCCGGTTTGCTTCACCGAAACGCTGGAAATGAACCACTTCCCGCTCTCTGAGGAAGCGGATCGGATCGCAGACCTCCGGGTCTTTGACAACGCGGAGGATGTTATCGTAGGTGCTCCTGGCTTTCTGTTCTGCTGCCAGATCCTCACACAGATCCGTAATTGGATCGCCCTTGGACTGGAACTCACAGGCATTAAACGGCACCCCTCCTGCCGCCTGAGGCCAGATTCCGGCGGTATGATCAATATAGTAAGGACCAAAGCCAGAGTTTTCGATTTCTTCCATCGTGAGGTTTCTGGTCAACTGATGAACGATTGCAGCTACGATCTCCAGATGAGCCAGTTCCTCAGTACCGATATCAGTGAGAACGGCTTTCCCCACATCATAAGGCATGGCGTAGCGCTGAGAAAGGTAACGCATAGAAGCACCCATTTCTCCATCCGGGCCACCAGAGTGCAGAAACCTATGGGAGATTTTATGACCCAGTCAGGATACCAGAGTGTATTTAGATATAGGAAGTTTTTCCTCTATTTTATGTGCCAGATCTCCAGAGATCCTTTCTCGGTTCCGTGCCAGCAGGCTCCCTCTAAATCTCCTGTCTCCTGCAAATAATACCAATCGCCGGAAC
>JAIIAN010000658.1 GCA_022717655.1 Bacillota bacterium
TATTACGCATTCGATTCACAATTTTTTCTACGTTTGGACCCACGATCGGACTTATCCGCGTTTTTCCACCCTTGTCTGATCGGTGCAAGATAAAGTATTCCTTATTCGGAAATGTCTTAAGTGCATCTGCACAGGCTTTTATCATTGACTGATCTCCATCCATTCTGGCTTCTTCCAAAGTCAATTCTATTCTGGCCCGGTCATATAAATCATCGCCCTTTAACCGTTCCAATACATTACGTCGAAAGCCACAGCCTTTACAAAAATTGACTAACTCTTCATTTTTCTGCTCAGAAAAATGCTTATCCCGCTCTTTCGTGCCACGACTCCGGACAATGTCTTCTTTTCTCCGCTGTGGCGGCTGAAACCGTTTTGGGTCATCCGTTTTAATGCCATACAACTTATTTAGTGAAGCAGCTTCTGTTTGTATTGTCCACGCAGACAATTTCTGATCAACTCTTGTCTGCAGCCATTCTGGCACATATTTTTCAGCCTTTTTCAGCGTCCGGCACTCAGGGTATGTTTCCTGTACCCATTTGATAAAATATTTAATATGCTTCCAGTATGTCTTATATGTGCTGAAACTGTAAATTTTGCCGGATATAATATCAGTATCATGTTCCCTATCGTATTTCTTATCTTCGCTCTTACTGTCTCCAAATGCCTGCATTCCTGTCAACTTATCGTAAGCCTGTTGGTGCATATCTTTTGAATATTCTTTATTTTTTCTTCCCATTCCAACCTCACCTCCCTCTTTCCTCATACGGTTGTTTCTCAGCTGAACACGCTGCAGCATACACACAACATGCTCAGCTCAAAAACAACCATAAAACACAAATACGCATGGTTCAATACCATGCTTTCTTTTTTCACTGTTCAGTTGGCTCGGTTAAAACAAAAAGTCGCTTCGTGCTGTCTTTCGACCACCACACTAAGCAAAAACACTCTTTTTCACTCCCTCTCAGGGCAGGTCTTGTGTACGACCTAATGAAAACACTTTTTTACTGGTTATGTGTCCAGGTTCTTTGTTCAATTTTTTCTCCGTCTGTTCCCAACGGCCTGTTTTATTAGATCAACGA
>JAIIAN010000659.1 GCA_022717655.1 Bacillota bacterium
CCAGCAAGAAAAACCAGACAAAGACGAAGATGTCCCGGGTACTGGTCCTGCTGCTCCGGAAGCAGCAGAGCCAGCCAGTTATTTCCTTTTTTCCTGACACGGAGTCATAACATGATTATCAGCCCACCGTTTCTGAGAAACAGAACTGCATCCCAGTCTGATGCCGACTGGACTGGCGCAATGATGCCGGTTAATCCAGACCAGGGATTCCCGTTGAACGGAGCAGAATCCTGGCATGGAGGTGTTCACATAACACATACAGACGAAGGAATGCCTAATGAAAAAATACGGGCAATTGCTGATGGCGTAGTTGTTTCGTTCCGCCAGCCATCGTCGTCTAAAGATGCAGAACCACTCAATTATCTCGGACCGACAGATGACGGCTATGTCTTGCTGAAGCATGAAACGGAGACAGGAAGCGGAGATGACGGGAAGGTCGTATTCTATTCACTGTGCATGCATATGAAATTTCTGGAGGCAGAAATAAAGCAGGATGCAAAAATATACCGTAAAGCCCCCCTGGGCTCTTCAGGCACGTGCAGTGGACGGAATGAATTCCATTTCCAGATTTTCTGTGATGACAACAATATCAGCAAGCTGGCGGGCAGAACGACCCGTGAACTGGACGTGTCGAAAGATGGCCGGACTGATGCCGTTTACGGAGATATTCACTTTTATCTTCCGGCCGGAACGAAGTTTTATGATAAGGCACCCGCAAATAACAGTACTTCCATAACCGGGCTTTCTGAGCTGTATACCAGCAGTGCGCCTCTGTATGCCAGTATGACGCTGGCACAGGGCAGCTGCACGATGGTGACCCGGCAGAAAAATACGCAGACTGACGGGAAGTATGACCTGCTGGGCGACCCTCTGGTGAATGCTGACGGAGAGGACTACGAATATAATCTCTATAACACCGCGATGCGGAATTATAAGGAAAGCCCCAGCGCCGGGTTTGAGCTGCTTCGTTTTGGCCGGGTGATCAATACGGAGCATGAAACGCTGGTACCGGCAGATGCGCCATTATGGATGACGGTCAGTTATCCGGGTGGCAAAGGGGTGGTCAATCTCGCTGATC